>NZ_JALGQY010000045.1:0-17232 GCF_022809915.1 Acinetobacter lwoffii
TTGAATAATCTAAGTAACTTACCGCTGCTTGACCAACGATTAAAACGTTTGAAAATAGAGTTTGAATGACCAAAACAACAAGGAATATCTCGCCACGGACAGCCTGTTCTAATTCTATAGAGAATAGCTTCAATAAAATTGCGTAAATTTGAGTTGTGGTGAATGGATAAATTACGCAGAATAACTTTCAACTTTTGCCAGTGTTGATCTGTCAGCATGGTACGAGGCATAGCGAATAGTAAAATTGGGTTTGGCGATTTGATTTTACTACTTCGCTATTTTTTTAAGCTAAAAGTGTCAACACACCCTAATTAAATTGATTTATTTTCTTTGGCTCGTTCTAAGCAAAATTCTTTAATTTTCGCAAATTGCTCACCGCCATTCTTTGAATCCATTTCATATGTCTTATAACCATCAAGTGCCGTAGTTATGCGGATTAAGATTCTTGAGCTATTTTCTATTTGCATTCGATGGCTTTCGCTTAAAACAATAACCTTATTTAATGAAGATAGGCTTGAGGTGCCTTCTGACATTGGTTGGTTATCAAATCTAATCTCATAATTACCTGTAGCGCCATCTTTTGTGAAATCTCGAATTTTGATAGGCGTATCTGCCACAAAAACAGCATTCAATCCACCATAATATGAACAACCTATTGTTAAGCCGGCATTGGTTTGCAAACCAGTTTCAGCATTAATTGCTTTGTTGGACAAATAAAGACCTTCTTTATCTGTCATTTTATCAATCTCACGCTCTAACTGCCATTTGGTTTCTTTGGGTTTGTCATCTTTAACAGGATTGGCTATAGTCTTTGCTTCCACTTTCTCATTATTACTATTTTTGTCTGCAAATGTATTCCATAAAAAATATCCAAAGCCACCTATAATCAATACCACCACCACTAAAATTAATGGATTGTTTTTATATTGTGTCCCACACGTTCTGCAGTGAGAATCCGCAGGCCTCATTGGTTTTTTACAAGATTTACAGTATTTGATACCCACTATTACCGCTCCCATTCAATCTTATAGATCTGGCCGTCTACAACTGTAATCGTATAGTTCTGACCATTTACTGTGTAGCGATATGAAGTAGCTTTATGTGGCCATCCTTTACGATCATGAATAATATGTTTATAAGAGGATTCTGGCTCACCCAATACATCAAACATTTGCCCCAGTGAAGAGCCGGGCTTCACATAACTGGTACTACCACGTACAGCGTTCACCTCTACAGCAAAGGCTGTGGTACTAAGCATAAGAATCGTAATTAATAATAATTTTTTCACACTAACCCCCTAAATAGTTATTTTCACATCATAACTTTGGGGTGCTACTTGATCAATCAGAAACCATCTCTTTCTTAAATGACTCAAAGCCTTTCTTATCAGATTGTGCCACACGCGCTGCAACGGCGTTATTAAAGATTCCCTGTTTATATAGCTTGTTTGCTGCTGTGACGTAGTTCTGGAATGCGCCGTAGGTCATTTCCATGATTTCACTATGCTGATGGCCCATGGAAACTAGGAACTGGAATGAATCAAACCAGGTGGAGTCATCTTTCTTTTTAATGCCACGTCTTGGCTTTTCATATTTGAAATAAGTCTGATTGACCAGAAGTACTGCCTTAAGTAGCTCTTTAAATCCTTGCTCATCAGCGGCAAGTTCTACCAGTGATTCATTGTTCAGATCAGTAATGCATGCCATGGTCGAAATGACTTGCACACCGTGAGCCTTGAATAGCCCTGTCAAAATTTCATCTGAATGATTTTGATCTTTGATGAAGTTTTTCAACACTTCAGCATGCATTGCCCAGGTGTCAAAGTCTTTCATCTGGATCTGACGCACTTCAATGTCATTGATTTTGATGCTTCGATTTGTTGCTAGGAAAAAATTATTCATGATGGGTCTCTGAGATAAATTTTAGACATTAAAAAAGCACCCGAAGGTGCTTTTCTTTTAACTTTGATAAAGGCTGAATTCTATAAAGTCCAACTACCACCTTGTCCCATCTCATACACGATGAAAATTAAGGCTACTACCATTAGAATGACAACAATGATTTCTGTTTTTGTTAGCATTTTCGGTGCTCCACTTTTCATTATTCATATGATAAGCAAAGCAAACAATTTATAACATAAAGATTACAAAAAAATTATTGGATGTTACAAAGATTTAGAAGTTAGGGAAGTTTCTTTAGAGTGTAGCTACCTACTGAAGCATTCAAACATTTCGTTAAGCAACTCAACAAAAAGTTTCATCCGAAAAGCATTCTTACGTAAACCTTGATTGTCATAACTCTAGTCTTGAGTATCTTACATTTCCCGACATAGCTGATACAGGCAGGGCTAAATTCGCCCTCTACACTGAAATTAAGTCTTAGGAACGTAGAGGAAATTCAATTGAAAAAGTATTCGAAAATTCTAATCTTGGTTTTATTCGGATTCACTGGCACCGCAGCTATCGCATCAGAACCACCAATTGAGGCTACTGCTGCAGCTGAAGCACAACAGGTTGCTTTAGAGCATGCAAGGAAGCAAGCAAACACACCCGAATCATCTGATGAATAAAGTAAGGCCCTCAAATGAGGGCCTTATAATTATTTATTCCAGCTTGGCGTACAAGCACTCTTCCATGACAACTCAAATTGCTTTTGATCCGTCTGATTTTCTACAAGCACTATATTTTTCTGAAGCACAATGAAACGTTGAAAACCAATATCTTTACCGTCTGCTTCTTTATAGCTTACCTCTCCACACTCTCCTATTTGATTGCGGAACTTAGCTGAATCAGGATTGGGAATGAATTCTTTTGTAGCTTCTTTTGCAAATTCAAGCTGTTCCTTTTTGCTTGTTTCTAAATCAAGATGCTGACCGTTAGATTCTCTGTGTCCGCAACCCGCTAAAATCATAATAAAAAAGAATAAGCTTAAATTTTTCATAATATCCCCATGTATTAAGGGCGACACTTTACATTAATTTTCAATCTTATCTAACATCTAGGGAGAGTGGATTTGTAAAGTTATGTTTAACCATTTTAAGTATTTTTAAAATTCAACTTATATAGCCAGGTGAAACCTCCACTTATCAAAAAACCGCCCCAAAGGCGGTTCTTAGCTTCCTAACTTACTGACATACAAGATAAATAATAGTAGAAATAATTATTACGGCTAGGATGGAGACAAATATTTCTATTTTAGTCATAGCAGTTTTATTCTTAACGTGAACAGAATATCTTTTATATCCCCATCAGATGAAAATTAGAATAACAAAAGATTACATAATCTTTATTTTTTACTATTTATTAAGTTTCATCTTAAATGTTTTAAGACTTATTACTATAAGGCAGGCACAAAAAAAGACGCTAATGCGCCGTGGATTTCTTTGTGCCTGCTTGGGTTTAGCTTTATTTAAGATGAAACTTTAAAACGATCAATACAGCCAAACGGTCCAGCTTGAGGATCACTTGCTTTTGAAGAGTCTGCTAGGCATTCACCTTCTACATCAAATGAAGCAAAGTCTTCATTAATCAAATCAAACTCTGTTTCTGGCGAAAACTGTACTCGCCATAATTCAACGGAAAGCTTGTCGCCCGAATATGTATCAACGCCTTTAAATAGCAGCGCATATTCTCGGCCCATATGAGTGGCTAAAGCTGTGCGCTCTACGATACCAGCACTTCCTGACCATGAAACAGGTTCAGCAGGTGCTTCATTGAATTCAACCGTCCCAAATACTGAGTCAAGTGTGTACGTAGAAGCTTCAATCTTAGTACTACCAGATTTAAAGGTGACTTCACTTAAGTTTCGATGACCTAAATTGATCATTTCGCCTGCACGCACTGTACCAAGTGACTGACTAGCAATTGGAGTAACCGTAGTAGTAAGTGTTTCTCCGCTAAAAATAATATCCTTATTTTGCTTTTTCACTTCTTCCAGTGTTCCACTCAACGTAACACCTGTCGCTTTACGCAAAATAGCATCCTTTGCTCGGGTGCCATCCTTTGCAGTGTAATGATCCGTAGTTTCAGAAGAAATTGCAATTTGCATACTAGGGGTATTGCCCATTGTTAAATATGGGCCTGCAACATCATTTGTGATTAAAGCTGCGAAAAACTCACCTTGAAGTGAGATTAAATCTGGTTTAGCCATTATTTTTCATCCCCTGTGGTTTTCTTGGCTGGAGCAGCAGTTTTTACTTCAGGTACTTCCTGAATGATGCCATCTGCAGCTAATTTTTTAATCTGAGCATCACTTAGCCCACCGACTACATCGCCCTTTTTGAAGCGACCGACAGGCTGAGTTGCCTTGTATTGTTTCGCCATGATTGGCTCCTAAATGAATTTTTGTGATTCAAAAATTATGGTGATGTATGCAAAGCCTGGACTATACCCATCTCGAACTGATATGAAATCTAGTGCAGTACGCGATGCTTGAGGCTGCCAGCCTGACAGAAGTTGAATAACTTTTTCAGTCAAAAGCCCGGCTTCATCACTTACAGCACGTCCATCAGTCATCTGAGATTGAGCATTGCGGCATGCAACCGTAACCGCCCATTGCTGACCGATCTGATTGATACTTCCACGACCCGCACTGGCTTTCTTGTCGATACGAACAAAATTGACATGTGCAGATGGCGTGACTTGTGACATCTCTGTTACGCTGACTGAATTCAACGGCGTATAGATCTTTAGAAATTCAGGAATTTCTTTCAGCTTTTCTGCAATCTCATCACGTACCGCGAAGAAGGTGCTCATCTATAAAACTCCCAACAATATCCAAAACCATGACTTCATCTTCCGCATCAAGACCGAGTTGAGTCCGAGGTGGAATAATGGATTGCTTAACTTTCCGATATTGGCCACCCACTGCAAAGGTGATGTATTGGCCATTCTTGGGTAGGATTGTTGCGCCATAATGCAGATGGGATGCATACGCAACATCTGTACCCACCTCCACACCGCTTGAAAGAACATTGTGTGTGTAGGAATTCATTAGGCGGCCAGTATCACGTAGCGTTTCGCCACCTTGCAGCTTGGCTCTCCATGAAATCTTCCACGGGTTACCATCCACACCAGTACCGGTTAAAAACCGATGCTGAATACTATTCACCAACCCAGCACCGATCTCATCAAATAACTGAGCCTTTAATGAGTCAAAGCTACCCAATTGTTTAAGCACCGCTTCGATAGGTGAGCTATCAGCTTGAATGATTATTGCAAAAGCCATAAACACCTCACTTCATGCTGGGCATTTGATCCAGGATAGAATCTCCAAATACACCACCGGTATATGAAGTGCCGACTGGTGCCGTCGAAGGTCGCCCTTTGGGTTGGTCGTCGCTAATTTGGTTACTGGTATCTAAAATTGCCAGTGAGTTTTTGCCATCCCGTACACCCTTTAAGAAATCTATCGCCATCCTGTAACGGACTTCGGTAGCTTCAGGTGCTTCCTCGAAATAAAGTTTATAGCGAGCAATTTCACACACTATTCGCTTTAAATTGTTAGGCACATTTGGCAAGGGTAATGGGTAGCGCACTGCTAGATATCCGTCCACTTCCTCACAAGCATCTTGCAATGCTGTCTCTAATGGATCTGGAGCATCAGCAGGAAACATGAGTGCAAGGTTAAGTACATTTTCACCAAATCGAGCGACTAAATCAGCTTTAGTCGCATACATAGATCACCTACTTGGTTTCATCCGCAGGCTTGGCATCTGCTTTAGGTTTTGCAGCAGGTTTAACCTTTTCCAGTTCAGCCACTTTAGCTTTTAGCTCGGCAATTTCCTGATCTGCTTTAGCCTTGTCAGCTGCAGCCGTCTGGCTGGCTTCGGTTAAGGCTGCATTTGCTGTTGTCAGCTCGGCATTGGCCTTTTCCAGTTCAGCCAGACGAACAGCGGTATTGTCTGCCTTAGGTTCTTCAAGCTCTTGATATTCTTCAATAGCCCCAGATGCTAAAAGGGCCTGAAGTTGTTTAGCTTCAAGCCCTTTGATTTCATCACCTGGCATAAAATGCCCGATGGATTGTTTTGCTGTGTACTTTGGCATGTCTTGCTCCTTATAGGGTGATAAAGCCAGTACCACCGACGACACCATTCTTGTTAGACGGCACAACCAGTGGAGCAGATTCAGTCATCAGCATGATTCCGCTTGGATCTTCGCAGTACCACTGACGATCAAAGTATTGCTGAGCAACGCCGTTGGCCAGCATGTTTTTAATCTTACAGTGAGCAACTGAACCATTGGTATCAGAGATCAAAGAGAAGTAATCCTTAGGAATAAAACGATTCACCTTGCCCTTGTTGCGGTAGGTTGCGTCATATACCCAGAATTCGATTCCATCAAAAGTACCTTTGAAGGTCGCTGACTCTTTGACACCAAAGCTTGGATTCACTGGAACAGAAATACCGGCATACGGCGTGATGAACTCTTTCTTAAACTCTTCATTGTTCCAGAGGGCTGCCCAAACCAAACCAGACATAACAGACAGCTTAGCTTCGCCACCATCAGCTGCCAATTGACGTTCAAGCATGGTGCGGATATCCGTTACCGGCTTGGCACCTGCTTCATTCCACTTGGTTAACGGCGTAAATGTCAAAGATGCATCACGACGGTAATCCACCAGGTTGTATTCATAATCATCTGAGTGAAGCGCGTATTTACCATTTTTCAGCAGATCAATCGCCATCATCATGACAGAGTTATCAATTGCATCATGGTTACGCTTCATTACCGAGATCTGGGCAATGATCATTTGCTCTTGCTCAGACAATCGCTGGTTACCAGTTGAGATGATGCCTGCGGTACGTAAACGTTCCAGCAAGGCAATTTCAAAAGTTTCAGCCGGAGTGACTTGGTTTTTTGGCTTGTAGTAAGCCGGTTTAACATGGCGTACTTCACCAGATTGGGTGGTATCAAATGGCTTACCAGGCTGTTGCGGAGATACCAGTGGTGCCAGATCATGTTCGGCAGATACTTCAGCCAAAGGTACATCATCACGGGTGAATAACGGGCGATTTGGGAAAAGCTTGTCTAAAAGCCAGGTATCCATCGGACGGTAATTCGAGTGAATCAGTGCGAGTTCACCCACATCAAGAAGTTCGAGCGGAGTGCCCTCAAGATTAAAAGACTGTGGCATGTTAATTACACCTTAGAAAGTTCGATTTTGTTTTTAGTTGCCTGTGCACGCGCTGCGTCATATTGAGCAGTTGTAAGCAAGGTTCCATTTACAGATACAGCTTCAATACTGAACACTCCGCCGTAATACACTGGAATTTCGATTCCATCAGCGGCCTTGATTGTGGCTTCTGCAGCCGACACATCCTGACCGCAGATTACATCCCATGTTTTTTCATCAGTGGCATGAGCCAGCACATTGGTATCTGACAGCGTTAATAGATCACCGTATTTAAATGCTGTGGCGGTTGGCACCTTGGCATTGGCACGACGTAATTTTTCATTGTCCAGGATCAGCCGTTTTGAAGTGACCGAAATAGGCGGTACATAGTGAATAGCCATGAATTATTTCCCCTTTTGTTCTGCAAATGCTTGTGCACCAGAAGTGAATTTGTGAGTGTCGGTATTATTCGACTGGCCACCTTGCCCCGGATTAGCTTGGTGGCTAAACAGGTGAGCAAATGCTGGATTCATACTTGGTGTTTGTTGTGGATGTGGTGCAGCTGGCTGCTGTTGACTACCTGCCGAGAACTGACGAAGTTGCTTAGCCGTGAAGGTAAAAACTGAATCATCCATATTGGTATAAGCCGTTTTATCTTCAGCACTAAACTGTGTTTTCAGCTCAGTTTCTAAAGCTGTAATTTCATCAGCACGTTTCTGTGCTTTGAACTGCTTAAGTTCAGCCAAGGCATCATCACGCTCACGTTCTGCCTGCTCTTTGGCCTGTTGTGCTTTTTCTAATTCGGTCACGTCTGTGTCCTCTTTGGTTGGGTTTGGGTTTGCTTTGCCCGAGAAGGCTTTGATTGATGTGTTGCGATCAGCACCGGTCGAGCAGATCGTAAATTCACGAATACGGTTTTGACGGAAGATTGTGATCGGGCCTTCAAAGGATTGACCATTCACAGTGACTGTCTTGCCTTGAGACACTTCCTCAATAGATCCCGGATCAATCATCATCGACATTTGAAATGGAAAACCATCATCAGAATCCTGAACAATTTCCTGCGCCTTAGCATTCGTAAGGAAATCACCAGATACATCAATCTTTCCGTTGGTATCTACTGTTTGAACAACACCAATTCGACTTGAACCAAAGTGTTCTTCTAGTAAAGCTGTCGGCTTATCAATCTCGATCCCGTCAAGATCAAAGACCACGCCAGAGCGCCCCCAGTACCAGTGACCATCTACTCGGCCACCGGCATAAGCAGTGCCTTTAAATTTCCGTTTCTGCCCTTCCTCGGCTTTGGGTACCTCAATCGCAGAGGCATTAAATAAATACTTCAGCCGCTCTTCGTTTGGATCTGGCATTTTTCGTGCTCCATAAAAAACCGCCCAGAAGGCGGTCATATTCATTTTAAAATTAGTTCAATAAGGGCTTGAGTGTATAAACCATCTGCCCTTCAATCGCCTCAATCGAAACCACTTCAAAAGAGAATCCCATCGGAATCAGTACACCGTTACCAGCATTCAGCATGTCCAGATCAATACCTAGCCCTTTGGCATTTTCAATCTTAATCACGATATCTGAAGCTGTATCAGCCATCAGCAACGGCGCATTCAATTGAACTGTCTGCCCCACCTGATAAGCCGCTACTTGATTAAGTGTCGCAGCACCCACTACGGTTGAAGCCGTATTACTTGCCACAGCCTGAATTGCTGCCATATCGGTACTAAGCCAGCGTTTAAGGACATCATCAGCCAGTGAGCTTGTAGCGGAGTTTAAGTAGCTACTTATTGCAGCATCATTTCCTTGCACATAATCCAGAAAGGTACGAATCGCACTTGGTCGAATACTTGGATCAAGTGGAATTACCGTATTGGCCACCGTATCGAATAAGTCCCGAGTCTTGTCATCCATCGGAGCAAATAGACTTGTGAGCTTTTTACTCGCCGTCCATTCAGCTTTGATGACCTCTTTCTGCTCGAGGAGATATTCTTTATCCAAGGATGAGGTACTAATCTTTTTATCCACCAGTGATTCAAGTTCGCCAAACTGCAATGGATGAGAACTCCAATCCAAGGCTTCAGCCACTTCTGGCAGCTTGTCATCTGGTGTGATGCCGTATTTCAATGCCTGTTTCTCGGTTAAGGCGATCACGGTACACCGGCAACGAAAGCCCAACGGCGGGTAATGTGTTAGCCAAAACGGATGATCAATCGGTAGTACAATCCGGTTTAAAGCTAAGTGACTCGGACGCACCCGGCTATCATTGATAGCCGAATACATCAAATAAGGACGTTTAGCTTTATTTCGTTGCTGTTGTTGCCACCGGCCATGACCATAAGCACTTTGAATATTGGTACGAAATACATTATCCAGGTAGTGCTTTGGCAGAATGATTTCAGATTCTTCAAGTAATTTCTGGAAGTCCTTAAAGGTACCGCCGTCGGCAATCGATTTATTCACCGCTTTGATGACTGTCTCAATCTGCTCAAGACTCGATAGAAAACTAACCGTGGTTGCCATCTGCCGGGTCTTAAGGTCCATTGAGTAGAACTCATCTGAGAGCACAATCTTTTTGCTATGAGCGTACTGAAGCGCCTCAAGAAACGTGACTGGTTGCATCACTAATACTCATTAAAAAAGCAGCCTATTGGCTGCTGAGAAATTTAAATGTACTCATTTAACTAATCTTTTTAAATCAAGCAATGTGAGAAATAGAAATCCGAAAAACAAGGTTATTCCTATAAGTCCCAATATAAATATTAGATAAGCAACACCTATAATATTGGTATTTATATAATAATTGGAGGAAATAAAATTAATAATTGCATTACCTTGTTTTGCGAAAAAAATTAATCCTGTCAAAAGAAATATACATGAAAGGAACGCGAAAAATAATTCTTTCCAATATGCACTTTCATTAAATTCCAATTTGATAATTCTCTTTTCATTATCATAGGTTTTAATCAACGTTTGATCCCAGAATGCCACCATAGGAGATAGGATTTCAAAATTAATAAAGTCAGGATGTCGATAGTAATAGTCTAAGAACTCATAAGTAGCTAATCCACTACCAGTAAGCTTCTGAGCAGCTGAATTTTTCAGAGCTCTTTTCTGATTTGCATCTAAATTGTGATTATTTTCAATAGATGTAATCTCATCAAAATACATCTCTCTACGCTTTGAACGTTCCTCAGCTTTCTTGTATTTATCTTTCCGATTTATAAAAATTTCAATTAATTTCATAAAATCTATCATTACCACCCCTAATGATCTTAATTCTAGTAAGTGGTAATGATTCTAAAGGTTAAAAATTGAAAAGTAACTTACTTACCATCACTTGCCGTCACATATCCCAACACATCTGCAGCATACAAAGCCTGATCTAGATTGGCCGTGAACTGTGTTTGAGTTGCACCAGGTATTAACTGCATCAGGTTATAAGCCAGACTTTCAGGACTATCGGACTTGAATACCAATTCCTTGACCTGGTCCGGCTTAAGTAGCTGCAATTCATCCTGGCCATCAGTCAGCTCTTCAACTTCCTGCTGCTCAGGTGAAAGTTTGCTTGCTGTTGCCTTGAAGTTGAATGCCTGGCGCGGTAATGCTGTGAATTGATTGAAGCTGGTAGGAACCTGCTCAATTACATCACCATCCTCTAAACCGTATTCACGCTTGAAGTATTGTGGCGTTAAGACTGCACCAGCATTCTTTAACTTCACATCACGATCCGCTTTAGGCTCTTCCAGTGACTTCTCTTCACCAATGATGACCCGGTGACGTTCCCAGCCATTGATATCACATAGTGCGTTAATAATGGCCTGAATCGTTGGCATGATCATTCGTACATCGGCTTTGTACTTTGAGTTTTGAACCTCAAGATGAACATCCCCTAACGCACGAGATCCAGAGCCATCGGTACCGCTCGTCAAAGTCTGACCAAGAATCACCTTTTGAATACGGCGCTCAAGGTTCTTATCAAAGACTTCAAATGTCTGGGATGCATTACCATTAGTATTTGCCGTTTGGATTTCAACCGAATCTGTGCCACTTAAGGCAATAACCGAACTGGCATGTGCTCTAAGTAGTGCATCACGCATATCTGTCGTCTTGCCAGCAGTTTTTCCAACCAGCATTGGTAAGCCAAACCTTTCAACAAACTTGGCCCAAAACTTAAAGCCAGACGTCTTGAAGAACCAGACCCAGTACAGTCGACTTAAAAGAGCCTCACCTAATGGATTCTCATAAGTAGATTTACAACGTGTCAAAAAGTGTTTGAAGCGCTGATCAACTTCCTGATCCTGCCGAGTTGTATTGTAGTTGGCCAGCAACATCAGACGACCATCATTCTTAGGCTCATACCATTGCATTGGCTTTTCACCAATCCACTTAAAACCAATAAACGGCGTAATAGTATCGCCGTCAATATGTAGGCTCGGTTCCTCAGGCTTGGTATAGATTGCCTCTAATACAGAATATCCGTACCAGCGAGCATTCTGCGCACCCAGTAGAATCTCAGACCACCACTCCCGCAAATGCTCCATAATGATTTTTGACTCTGGTCGATCCATCGGCTCTACACGCCATGATGCACTCTCAAGTTTATCCTGGCGTTTTTCAATGGCCTGATAAATCTCATCGTCATACATCATGACTTTTAAACGTGGGCGGGTAACGCCAGCTTTTCGCAGCACTTCATCGCCGTCTGGCATCTTGGTCAGATAACTGATTAAGGCCTGCTCTGCCTCATGAGAATAGAGTGCACCAGATTCGGGCTTGCTATTTTCAGACTTTTTACTTTTCTTAGCCATAAATAAAACCTTAAGCCGCTGGTGGGCTGTAATTAATCGCAATTACTGCATCTTCAATTGCATCAATGAGCGTATCCACTTGGTCATCATGATCATGGGTGAATGCCGCATTAAACGCTTCACACTCTTCAAAGAACTCGCCTACCCAGTGAGCATCTTTAGGTACCATCACAAAACGATCTTCAGGCTTATCCTTATAGTTCGCTTCAAGATGAACCTGTACATCCATAAACCGGGATAGCTTGTCTGTATTACGCTGGACGGGAATCACAGCAACACCGGAGTAAGTTCCTAGTGTTTGGATCAACTGGGTACCAGATGCCTTGTCTTCTACTTTCATGTAGCGGATAGGCTTGGTATGCCAGGTGTATTCTTTGTGCTTATCCAGAAATGCCTTAGCCTGACGGTTTAGTTCTGGTGCTTCCCATTTACCGCGCAAGAGATCCAGCAAGTACAGCTTGCCGTCAATCCCCATACCCACCAGCAGGAATACGGAATAGTCATTGTGCTCTTTGGTCTTTTGAGCGGTATCGACTAAGACAGCACGCCACTGAAGCTCTGGAATATCTTTATAGAATCCAAACCATTCAGACTTAATCAAATCACCACCCAGCTTTTTAGGCTGCTGCATGTACTGACTTGAGAATGTATAGCGTGATACCGTGGCACCTTCTTTGTCCTTACCACCCTTTTCGAGCTGTAGTAGAGATTGAAGTGATTCTTTCTTGGGCCAGTAGCTTTGGCGACCTTGCTCATCACGCTCAGCATCTCGCGGTACCAACTTTTGTATGTGGTCTGGCAAGGCTGCAATGTACTTATCATCAATCAGTGCCGGAATAGATACTTGGCTCCATTCACCAGGTAGATTTCCAGTCATGACAAAGTTAGTCGGATCCTCGGTATGCAGGCGCTGCATGATCATGATGATGGGCGTATCAGACTTAGCTTTACGTGAGTTCACCGTATTGAGTAGCTTACGATTTGCAGCATCTCGCTTGATCTTACTGAAAGCATCTTCAGGCTTTAACGGGTCATCAATGATGATACAGCCAGTAAAGCCATCATCTGCCAATGTCCCTGCTCGTCGTCCTGTTACCTGACCACCCATGGAGGCCACATATACGTGACCCACATCGTAATCTTCAACCGTAATTTTCCACTCTTTCTTGGAGTCAGTGCTGTTTGAGACAGTTAGATCCCACATCTGGCGATAGTCTTTCGACTTCACAATGTCACGCGCCGTATCCGATACGCCTTCTACCAGTGACTGAGAGAAAGATAAATACAGAAACCGTGACCGGGCATTTAGAGCTAAGCCGCGCGGGATCAGGTTAGTTGTTAGTTCGGTTTTGCCTGCTCCTGGTGGAACATTGATAACAACGTTTGCAATCTCACCTGCAATGACTTGATCGATAATCCAAGAGATATAAACGTGGTGCCAGTTCACTGTAAATTTAAAGCCCATACGAGGCTTGAAGAAACGCCGGGTGAAATATAAATGCTCATCTTCACACAGCTTCTTTTCAACCTGTGTTTGCAGATCCATTTAATATTCCTCTTGGGCCTTCTTTACAGCAGCATCAACTTGGTCTTGAGTGGCATGCACAACTGTTGTTTGTAATGCTTCGCCATCCTTACCGGTAATTTCTTGACGATTGGTATATTTACCACCCATATCTTCGGCAGCCTGCTTCAAGATACTTAATGCAGCTACTCGATTCTTGCCATGCTTTTGATATTGATTTTCTAAACGCTGAAGTCGAACAGTCAAATTTGCTATTGGAATGTTTTGGGGTTTTTCCAAAAAATCCTTTCGGGTTGCTTCAAATTCTGTCTTTAGTTCATCACTTAAATCTTTACCAACACGTTTAGTGGGGTCGTAAGCTTCACACTGCTGACGACTCACATCAATATTAAATTCTTCTTTGACGAGCACTACAGTTTCTTGCGGTGTATTAAATTGTGCAAGTGAGCGAACAATAAAGAGTTTTTGCTTTTTATTTAAAGTAGCCATTTCCCTCTATCCGTCAAAGTACGTCAAAGAAGACGGATAAAAAATTTATCCAATCACACAGTTCCCACAACATGCTGCAATATTCGTTTCAGATACAAACGGCGCATTCTTGGCAATTTCTAGAAGTCGTTTTACAGACTCGTCTGCACCCCATCGTTTCGTTTCACCAAAGAACACTTCAACGTCATGGCCAGCCAAATAATGCTTAGGCAGTCCGGTCATATCGCTATAAATGATTTCACCATCTTCATCACGCTCTACTCCTATGTGATACAGCTCATGTTCAATCAAGCGGCAGAAGTCACGATCTGAAGCTTGTTCACAGAATGCAGCATCAACCGTAATCAGGTATTGAGGCACAAAGCCAAACCAGTCCCGCATCTGCTGTTCCTGTCGTGCTTTCTTCCAGCCACCTAAGTTAAACATGACCTTTTCACATTGGCCTAACACCATACGTTTTTTCGCTACGGCGGCAGATGAAGCCCAGGCGAATACAAGGAACTCTTCATTGTCATGCAGTAATTCAGCAATATGATCATGATCCGGGTTATGCAATTCACCACCTAAAGTAAGCCAATTTGTAATGACCCATTCTTTAAGCTCTGGTGCCGGTGCCAAACGAATGGCTTCTTCTTCCTCAGCCTGATCAATCAGCTCCGTCGGCGGGAATGGTCTGAACTGTTCCATCTTCTAATCTCTCTAACTGACTTCGAATCCAGTTAATTGCATAACCCGATTCAATCTGATGAGGTTCAAGGCGCACAAATGTATAACCTTGATCTTCAGCAAGATCATACTTATTAAATGAATTCGCTATCTTTTTCCCACCACGACCAACCGCCCATGGACTGCCCACAATTTCTATAAGAAGGTTCAGCTTCACAATATAAAAATCAAACCGCCAATTTTTGGTTGATTCAAATTGAAACTTTCGACGATAACCAATGGCATGTTCTTCTAATTCTTGAAATAGGGTTTCTTCTGCTTCTAAGTATTTTTCTTTGGCTTTCGGTAGTGGCTTATTGCGGGGTTTGGTTTTGATTGGACGCTTCTTGGTTTTCCAGAAATATTCTTTTTCGTCCATATACACCCCTTGTATCAGCAATGTATCGAGAAGATATAAATTAAATACCTTGACTATTTAAATAGTGATACAGATCAATCTGGCGACCGGTTTATTATAAAAACCTTTGAAATATAAATAAGATATAAACATTTAAATCCTACATATATCTACACTTACCCCTCCAAATCATCCCATTGTAAGTGCTACTAGTATGTCACTCTGAATAGGTCGAATCTTCGGCAACAAAAATTGAGAAAACTATGTTAGTTAATACAAATACCGCTCAAAAAGCTTCTTTCAATCAATTTTCAAATAATGCTACTGAAAACAAGCCTAAATCAGAAAACCATACACAGAAGCCTACACAAGATAAACCCAATCAAAATGATACAACCTCCACTAAAGAGCAAGATGATCAAAAAGAAAATACAGATAAAAAGTAAATCATCGCTCAATCTTTTGATTAGTAAGAAAAGCCTATCTACCTGATGGGCTTTTTGAAATTTGAAATATCTATTCTACACAACACCACTTCAAATCATCCGGCACAGTTAAATACACACCCAACTGAGTCACAGTAAAGTCATGCACGTAATTCAAATACTCGGTCATCTGCTTAACGCTTAATTTTGTAGTACTGCAAAGTCTTATCACCTGCTCTGCAATCACCCGGTATTCTTCACATTCATTCTGCTTGAGCATTGCAATCGCATTACAGGTCTCAGCAAACTCCTGATCATCACGACGGTAGATATAAATCAGAAAGCGCTTCTTAAATTCGTAATGCAGCTGGTCTTTATGGGTGCCATTCTTCTTTTCGATTTGACCCAACCACATCCAGTACAAACGATTCTGCGCAGTTGATCTATCATCCTGTTTCTGATCAATCACCACCCTTAAAGGCTTACCCTCATTAATCGCCTGGGTGTAATTGGTATGCATGTAGTTAATGGCTTTGGTGATGTCGGCATGACTTTGGATAGGAAACACGGCTTTTTGCATTTCCTCTCCTTAAAACTTATCATGATGCAAAATTACAAAATCAAGAAACCATAATGCTTTATCTCATTGGCATCTTATTTTTAGGATTCATTATCTATTACTACAGACTTGATCAGGCCGACTCTACATCAGGCGAGTTTCCTCTTTATCTATGCATTTCATTGATCATAATTTGCATTGGTCGAGCCTGGCGTGTTCCGACTTAATCAAAACACCTCTTTATCTTCCATCACCAACATCTGATTCACTCTCACCAGCCACTTCTCAAACATGGCTTCACTCTCTGCCCGATTGCCAAGCTGGAATGTATCGAACTGGAAATGACAGGAATGGCATAGTGGCACGGTGAACTCGTCACTGGCTTTAATCGATCTACCCTTACCATGCTTGGCACTATTTGAATGAGCAGCCTGGCTATTGGGATTACCGCACCGAATGCACGGCAGCTTTCTGATTGCCGCCAATCGCTTTGAATCACGCATACAGTGCTACACGTAAATTCTTAATCCGCTCTTTCAGCTTAATCATGATGCCGTCAATTGCCAGCAGCTCATTTCGCGTTAATCCGGCCCGACTGAGATTCTGATACTTAGACAGCTCAGTACTGCAAAATTCTAAGTCTTGTTTAGCTTGTACTTTGTCTGTCATGGGTACCACCAATAAGAAAAGAAAAACCCCGACAAATTAATGACGGGGTTTGAGTCGTAATACGTTCGACAAAAGGAAAATAGCAATATATTTCACTAAAAAACCCGTTTAACTCTCTCCAATTAAACGGGCTTGACTTGCGTCACAACGTCTTTCTTCTTTTGCAGAGCAACTATATTGCTTAAATATTACAGCTTTATGAAACAGCTCTTTGCTTGAGTGGTTGTTATTCAACTTCTTTCAAACAATCCCGACACTCTTTCTGGTCATCACAATTAATTTCAGTCACACCATGCAGGCCAAATAAGCAGAATATAAATTGGAGCATACTTTTCTCTATAAATTAAAAAAGCCTGATCAAATTCATGAACAGGCTTACCTCTTTTAAATTTACTTTATTTAATTTGTGTAATCATCTCTATGCTTACCACACTTGCAACATTCTACCTGAATAAAAATATCCGACTCATAAGTGTAGTGATGAAAGCATAATAGCTGCGGTAATCCCCCCTAAAAATAAAAGGATCTAAAAGTAGAATTTTCTCTTAAGATACGAGCAGGAGATTCTGCATGAA
>NZ_JALGQY010000046.1:0-15243 GCF_022809915.1 Acinetobacter lwoffii
AGCTAACAAAGGAAAGCCACCTCTAAGGGCTGCTTAACCTCTACTTTTAACTTCGGTTATTTATGGGAGGATTACCCAACTACCATTATTTTTCATTTATTAACCTTATATAATTCTATATTTCTTCCGTATTTGAGCTATTCAACATTAGATTACTTAAATTATTTTTACCTTTAGTAGCTAAAACTTTAGCTACACTTGAAATATCATTTTTATTTCTATTTTGACTTAATTTAAATTTTCCCACTAAGTCTGTAATCTCAATTTGTATTCCTACAATATGTTTCATCCTTTCGTTGATAAAGTCCGCTGGTGCATCTGTCATTTTCCAAGGAATCTCTTGATTGGACTCATGTTCTCTAGTAAGACGAGCCAAAATACCTCTTAATATTTTCTCATCTTCAATAATTCTGGCCTTACCTTTTGCATGAATAACTACGTAGTTCCAAGTCGGAACAACTTTATGATGTTCAAATTTTCCTACATACCAATTAGGAGAGATATAAACATCATCAATTCGGAATATTACAAGTACATTGGCATCATTCTTTAAAACTTCAGCTAAAGGATTTTTTCTCGATATATGTGCCAATAATTTTCCACAATCCCCCTGATCAGGCACTAATTCAAAGGGAATATGGTTAGCATCTAACTCACCATTGAAATATGTAACGATACAACCGAAGGGATGTTTTTTTACTAAATCATGAAGAAGATTTATTCGTCTTTCTTCAAAATGAGGAGGTAAGTACATTTAGCTCTTTCTATAGTTTTGATGTTGTATTACATCAAATTAAGGTAATTAATGGCTACTTATCAACTCTTATTTAACATAATGGCGATTCTACCAAGCACAATCATATATTAATATAAATATAAATAACTTAGAAATTTAACACTGATCACAAAACGCATTGGTGAGCTTTTAAGCAAGTCTGTAATATTTTGCCAGTAAATTTGATTAAAAAAACGATCAATTTGGCAATCGGGGCCCATTTCATACGGATCCAAGTTCCAAAACTATTCCCAATTGCTGGGGATAAAATTTAGGCTATTTTATGCGCCCTGGCGTACATAAATTCTGGCCCTTTGCTACTATCTGGAACAGTGGAATTTTCCTATGATGAACTCGTCAGGAACAGGAAGTTCCATAACACATAAAACAAGAATTATAAGTTATTGCACATGGACCAGAGGGTACAACAGCACAATCAGCAACGATAAAAAAACCCCGGCAGGATGCCAGGGTTTTTTATTAAAAATATTATAAAAAACTAGGTTGTAATTGTTCTCTTTTTAAAGATTCTATACGTTCAAAAATTTTAATTTTTTTATTAGCATTTTTTAAAGAAGATTCAGACATCTTTTGAGTAATTAATAGCAATTCATCAGTGTTATAAACACGTTGAAACTTTCTTTCTTGTTGAAGAAAAACTGTAACTTTTTTACGCTGATTAATTAATTCAATAATATTTTTTAATGTTCCAGTACTTTGCTTATCCCAGAGCATCACTCCTATGTCAGCATCATTAGCTAAAACTAAATCCTTAGCTGTAAAGAAAGCCCTTGTTCCAAACTTATATTCTGTAATAACAGAATTAGTATGCCAGTTTCCAAGATTATTTCGAGGTTTCTTACCACTATGATAAACAGTAACTTTATCGTAGTTTTTACTATTTAAATATTCCTGAACAGCTTTATCAATTCCATCAGCATCTCCAAGGATAATTTCATATCCTTGGTCTATCATTTTATTGATACGCTTAGTAACGGATTCATCTAGCATTTGAATGCTAATAGAACCAGCAATAAAAATCTTTGTCACTGCTATTTCCAAGTCAATGCTGCCACATAAATTTTATTAATCTTAGGATAAGAGCTTAACATTTTACAAGCTGCTTCCATAGTGGCCCCTGTATCAAATAGATCATCGATTAAAAGAACATTCCAACATCCTTCATTTCGAATTCCATTAAAAATAGAGAAACTATTTATTAATGCAGCTTCTTTATCCTCTCTAGAGTGTAAGTCTTTTAGAGAAGTTCCATTTTTTGTTTTATGCAAGATATTTGTAAAGATGGGTACATTAAGAGCTTGGCCTAATCCTTCAGCCAAACCATACACAGGTTGACGATCTCTGGTGTTAGAAGCAGGCATAGGAATAATAAACTCTATTTTGTCTTGGAAATTTTCTTGTATGGATATAGCTAAAGCATCTACTAATTTAGGAATTTGCTCCCAATCATCTCTATATTTTAGTAAGAATAATGCTTGTCCTAATTCTGATCTTTTTGTATCAAACATCGGACGACCATATTCATTATCACCTATATATTCACTTTTTAAGACATGCTTATCTAAAACAATTCCTTTTTCCCAAGGGCCCTTAATTTCTCTAATATTCATATTAATAAAACTTTATAATTAACTATAATAGAATTATAAGTTAATTTAAAAAATAATAAATATCAATATCTTAATATTATTTAATAAGTTTTTAAAATTCTCTAGGCTTCCATACACTTAGACCTTTAGGCAATACAATTAGAGTTATAATTTGATCATATTTTTCTGAAATAATCTTATATTCAGTAAGGTACGCTTCTTTATCGGCATATTGAAACCATATAGTTGCTTTTATTTTTTCACCATTTTTTTCTTCAACTACTAAAGGATTAGCTGCTAAAGAACCATCCGGGATAGAAGTAACTGTTTTTTTAGTACTAAAAAAAGCTCCATTTTTAAAAGCAGAATTGCTTGAAAAAGCCCACTGCATAAACTCATCTCTAGAAACAACCAATATCACATTTTCATCAGTGAATTCTAGCCATCTCAAAATTGCAGCTGTCAGAGAAACTCCATATCTCAATGCACATAGAGATAAGGAGTAAATTAAGTTAGTAGTATCTACTTGTGTTCTAAAATCATCTATCGGCATAAGTAAATATGCAGCGAATTTATTGGCTTCAGTTTCAATAGAATTATTTGTATATAACTGGATATCATCATTTCCACATTGAAATTCACTTTGCAACGATCTATGAAGTAAATAATGTCCAAGTTCATGTGCTTTTGTGAATAGAATTCTTCCAGCTGATTCCACAGCTGGGTTATATAAAATAAACCACTGACTAGCATCATTTTTTAGTAAGGCACCATCAAATTTACCGACATTCAACTCTAGAATGTTGACAATAGGATCATCCCATTTAAAAATGTTAGCTGCTTCATAAGCAAGCATATCAACATTAATGGGAAATTTTTCCAAACATTGTACCTGACAAAAAACATCAAAAATCTTATGCAATCTATTCGCTGCTTTAGGTGGATGTAATTTTTCATCCATTATTATTTATTACCGGTAGTTTGAATTACAGCCATTATATTTCTTATTTGTTCTTTTTCTTGAGAACTTAAATTTTTATATTCACGGAAAAAAGCGTTATCAATATGCTTTTCATCGGGGGTGAGGGTATTAGCTTCTAGAAAAAAATCGACATCTACCCCTAATACCTTAGCTAATGCTGATAATTTTTCTGCTGAAGGCTTTTGTGATTCTCTATTTTCTAACTCCCACAAATAACTTTTACTTAATCCTGCACTTTGGGCTAGAGCTTCTAGAGTAAGTTTCTTCTCCTTTCTAAGAAGTCTGATTTTATCGCCAAGAAAAATTGCCATTTCAATATCCCCTTTTAGTTTAAGTTATATTTTACTAATAAAAAGTTCGGAATAGTGTAAAAAAAAGATTGACTATGTAAAAAAACGGATAAATAATGTACCAAAGTTCGGTATTCCGGAATTATTATCATGTTTTAAAAGTATTGGAGTTAATTGAATGACAACCTTTATAGATTATTTTAAAGTAGACCCTAATCAAAGTATTGATTTTCTTAACCTAAAATTGGAAAGAGATACGAAGATATTTCTAGATCCTTACAGCGTTGCAATGACAAACAATATTCATTGCATCAATGCTCATAAGTGTATTAAAGCGTTCATGGAAGTTCTATTATCAGCGTTAAAAAATGATGATCAAAAATTAGCTACTGAATTGTGTAGTTACTTTCATGAACCAAAAGGAACAGGAATTGGGTGGACAAAAAAAAGCTATAAAGGTCGTGGAGCAGGAGAAATTAAGGCATCTAAATTACTGGAAGCTTTAACTTCTTCTGAAGCAGTTATGTCTGGAGCGATAGAAGATTTAGAAGAGCTAATTCTAGTTGTTGATGGGTTAGGATTAGATACAATTTCAGATATAACTATTAATTTAGGAATGAAACACTTTATCGAATTTACACAAGAAAAATGTAATGAACTTAGCATTCCTTTAGAAAAGATAAGCAAAAAAATAAACTACTTCTGTCATTTAGAAAAAATCTGGAAGTCTGATTATTTTATGTTACCTCATGCACCTATAGGTGAAGAACAAGAGAAGGGGCTAATAGTATTATTACCTATTAATACCTTAGCAGGATTATCACCTTACGGAACATCATATTTCTTTACCAATATAGCTACACCACATTTTGTCAAAGAAGGTATTTCGGCTGGGGCATCATTTATAAGTGCTGCAAAATCAGGCGGCTATAAAGCTAATATTAAGAAAATGAGAGAAGATGAACGTTACAAAGGTGGTAAAAAGAGGATGAGTAAGTTCATAACAACCCATCCCGAAACTCTCAAAGAATATAGAGAAAAGGTAGCTTTATATCGCTACAAAAAAATTCGTAAAAATGACAATTAATTCAAGGAAATTCAGTATGTCTAAAAACTCCAAACAAACCTCTAATACTGTAAGTGCATTAGCCTCAGAAGTATTGCGAAATCCCTCATCTTCAGCAATTCAAAAACAGTTAGCGGGATCAGCCTTATCTCAAACACATTCTAGTAAGCAAACTGGAAGTAATATGGAAACTAAAGCATCGCAAGTGTTACAAAGCGATAAATATAGTGATACCACAAAATCATTAGCAGCATCTGTTCTTTCTCAATCTAACAAAGAAAGATAAGTGCAACATATATCAAATATATAAGCATCTTTCGAGATGCTTTTTATTTAACATAAAATCTCTTATACGAAATTTAGTTCGAATAACTAAATTTCGTATAGCCAGCAAAATTTTTTACTCACCAAAAATTTTATTAAAATTTCCGTAATCAGTTTTTTCTTTCAGCTTATTTAAAAGATAAGCCGTTTGAGCCGTATCTAAATGCCCTTCATCAATCAATTTGATTGAATCAGTTAATCCGATATTCAAATAACTTGAATGAATACTGACTTCTTTAGAATCATTTCCGAAAATGCCACTGAGTAAACTTCTAGGTTGTTGCTCGAGTTGCTCTAAAGCGTAGTTTTCAAAAACATCTACACCCCAAATTTCAGTATAGAAGTCTCTCTCATTGACATGCTCGCATACAAAAGCCACTTTGATGTGTGAAGCTCCAACACCATAAACATGTTTTTGTAATAGAAAATTTGCTAGACCAGCTTTAGTCTTATCCGTCAAATTAAATAAAGATGTACCTGTTAATTCGGGATAAAAAACGACTAAAGTTAATTGATAATCCTTGTCAAATCCCTCTTGTACAAAGCCATAGAAAATTTTAATTGGATGATTGTTGCTTACTTCACTTGGGTAATATGCTTCATATAACACTTTTCATCGTACTCCTATCTTTTCATGAACCATACTCAGGTTTTTCTGAGAAAATTATTAAAGAAAATCCTTAATTTTAGGCAGCTTTAAAGTCCTGAATCGTTTTTAAATTCGTGCGTTTTGGCATGTTATAGCACTCATAATATTTAGGCATTTCCAACGTTCCGTAAGAGCCGTTATACATCACCACGGCAGTACAAATCGGCAATTTAATAAATTCCGCAGGCTCAATAATGGATTCCAATTTAATGGACTTTGTTGTCCCTACGTTTTGCGATTTGTTGGAAGATGAGCCACTTGTTCGACTGGATGAATTTGTACCACTGGTTTGACTTGTACCTGCCGTTTCAGAAATGTAGGTTGTTTCAGTTTGACCGACCAATCGACTGCATTCTTCAGCCGATTCGATATCCCCAATTCTAAAAACGATTTTCAAATTACTCGAACCCATGAACATTTTGTCGCTATTTGCGCCATACAAGCGATTTAAGCCCTCTAAGCTCTGCAAGTATAGAAAGGTAGGCATATTTGCAGAACGTATCGTATTGAGCAAATCAGTGAATTTTGGAATAGGTGCACAATTAATGATTTCATCTAAGGCAATAAATACGGGTTTACGGTTTTGATTCGCTTGTAAAATACGCATGGTATGCGCCACCATTGCCCCGAATAGCGTAGCCGTTGAACTTTTATACTGTTGGTCAAACTGTAAAAATACAGCTTGTTTAGGCTGCATGAGAACTTCTTTTAAGTAGAAGCCTGGAGCATTATCTGATGTCGTTGCTCGAATACGATCATCATCAAGAAACTCAAAGGCTTTGGAAACTGCCGTCATCACAGATGCAAGCAAGCGATCATTTTGAGCAGTCCGAGAAATTTCTTTGGCAATATTGGAAACACTGGATTTTTCAGACTGTCTTAATGCCTTTAACAACTCATCATTGCTATCCATGCTATTAATATAATTTTGAGCATTCACAAGTGATGCCTTATCACTAAGTTCGATGAGAACAGCCTTCAGAATACGCCTAGCCAAGTCATTAAAAACCACCGATTCGGCTGTATCATCTTTAATGATAATGTTCAAAATCTCGTTGAGTTCTGCTGAATCCTTCACTTCTGAAAAAATATTGTAGTGGTCACTCTCAACATCGGTTGGATTAAAAACCCAATCTTTATAACCAAAAATTTTAAAGACATTGTTTGCTTTAAGAATCGCCCAAATTTCAGGCTTTACGTCCGTTGCCACGAAGCTACGCCCGGATTTCATCCACTCTACGATTTGAGAGATTAAAAATGTTGTTTTACCCGAGCCAGGTGCGCCCAAAACAATGCCCCGATCCTCATTGGTGACCCTTAAGCTTTCACGATGAAAAGACCAATTCAGGTGTTTTTGTTGCATGTCCTTCATTTGCTTCTTTGGTAAAATCCTATCCGTAAAAGCAATAAGGGGCGTTTTATTTTCAAATCCTTTATGCACTTCACTTAATAAGGTGCCATACCCTTCCGCAGACTCTTTTTTTATACGTTCTGCACGTGGTTTTGACTTGCCACCAGCAAAGTACAAAAATGCATAAAGACCAACAATCACAAGCCACGATACGAAATAATTATTATTTGAAACCACAACATAATGACTTGAAAGCAAATTTGTGATGTCGCTCAACAGATAGGTCTGGGCTAGAACTGCCAAACCGAAAAGAACAACATTATATAAAAACTCATGGTATGGATTATGCGCTTTAAAATGTGACTTTAAGCTCACAAAGAGCATGAGAAAAAGCGCAATAATGATTAAAACTAAAAGGGTATTCGCATAGCCAACCGAAAGTGGTTTAAGGTGCAAAGTTCTTATTAAAAACGTGTAATAAGCCATAAGAAAATCATGTACCACTTAATTATCCCCTTTTTGCTGTTGTTTACCCTCACAGGTATCTAAGAACTGAGGTTCAGAAACAGGACTTTTGAGCCACGAACAACGAACCGTATAGTAAAAAGATGCTTCTGAGCTTCTAAATTTAATTAAATTGTGAGTGGGTTTTAGCTCTGCTTTATCATTCCAAATCAAAAGTTTGCAATTAATACAACGACCACATAACGGTAATTTTGATCTTATTTCTGACGCAATCCCCATCTAGTTTTTACTCCATGAACCCAGGTACACGGACGTAATATTGATACGGCTATGTCCCAATTCTTCACTAATTAACATACGGATTTCTTTATCTTTGATCTTTTCATCAGCCGACAACACACGAGAACCGCCTACCGCAGGGCAATCAAACCCCATGAGTTCACGGTATCTGGTTTGAGCATAGCCATGCCTTAAGCCATGCGTTTGCCCAACACCCAGGGCATGCGTTACTGCCTCAAAATTGGCTTTGTGAGATTTATAGCTTTTTTCTTTTGGAATCATGGAACCGCCATTTTTCACGGCTTGAGCATAGGCATTTTTGAGTTCTTGACGTTGTTTTTCATTGGTTATGGGAATTGTTCGAGGTCTTCCGCCTTTGGTCCAACTGTCTTTTAAGCGGATATATTTAGCATTTTCAATTTTTTGACCATCTAAGGCATATTCAGGTTGGAATTTCATGCTTTCTTCACGTCTAAACCCGAAAGCGTCTTGTAAACGTAAGCTTTGCGCTATGTTTGTATCGGTTTTAGACAAATCCAGATCTTTTAAAGATATAGATTTATTTTCATTGGTGACATAGACACGATTTTCTATTTTATAAGTTGCATTGTCTTTGACGGCACCGCTATTGCTGACTTTTTCAGCCCACCACCTTACGGCCACCATTCGATTTTTTATCGTTCCTGTGGACACGCCATCCTTACGCCATTGCTCAAGCAATTTATTCACATGCCGACCTTTTAAATCTTTGGGCGACATGGTTTTAACGTCATAGCCATTCCTGGCAAGCTGTTCAGTGAATAATTTCAGCATAGCCCGTCTATTTGCTTGCGTGGCGTGTGAACCCTCACGGAACTTATTGCAGAGCTGATCAAATTGATATTCTAAGGTCATGATCCATCTTTTATTGGAGATGCTTGATTGATGAGTACAGCGCAGCTTTATGCTGTGCTACGGAATCAATTAAGTATCAATTTTTTAATTTAAAACTGGGTGAGATCCGATGTATTGGTTAGTGTTAAGAGCCGAATTAACGTTTTATCAAATTCAATTATAGAAATTGGTTCAATAAAAAATGCTCAAAAAATGGGTATAAAAATTCGAGAATCTTTAAGTCCAAATGTGTGAATACTTATAAAAATAAACCGTTTCTGCATATAGGATGAGAGCGATTAAAAGTATTTGATCTCCTGTATTTAGTTTATGTTTAAGCTGAAAAACGTAAATGAAAGTCAGCAAAGAAAAGTTATGAAAAAACAAAAAAGTCTGATCAGTATATGTGTGAATATTCTTCTATCACGCGGCAATAACTTCCAAAAATGTTTTGTATTGTAAGCAATATGAGGCTTTTCTCAGTCGTCACTACTTAAAGGTAGTGACGACTGGGGAGCCTGGCCACTGTTTACGCGTATAAAAAAGGGGAGCCGCCACCCTTTCGGGATGGCTCGGCTACTCCCGGAAAAATTTAGATGGGAGCTGGTAATCAGAGGGAATACGTTTTGAGATTTAGATTTTTTCTCGTCGCTCACACTCCGTTCGCCTTGTTTTTTTCTTTTGCTATTAAGAGGAATGATTAGAGCGAGTGTCTACGAGCGAACTAAGAAAATTTGCTTATCCCTTTCCCTGATTACAAGCTGCCCTACGTGTCAAGAACTCAGAATCAGAGCATCCCGAATGGGTGCGAACTGAATGCAGTTGTTTTAGGTCGAGCGAAGCGAGTAAAAAATGTATGAGCGAAGCGAATTCCGAGTTGCTTTTGCTTTTTCTTAAAGTCATGGAAATATTTATCAAAAATTGCCCCGCGAATCGAGCGATAGCGAGATTCAATAGAGTTTGAGCGAAGCGAAAACCAAGGGCAATTTTTCATTCCCTTTGTTTTTAATTATTTTAAGGTTTTTAAATGTTTTTAACTTAGTTTTAATTATTAAATTTCAATAACTAACTATTGTATTCCCCCACGTTTAGTTACCCATTCCCCCACGTTTAGTTACCCATTCCCCCACGTTTAGTTACCCATTCCCCCACGTTTAGTTACCCACTTAATTACACCCTTAACTAAATAGTTGTAGTTATACCCACATTGTTATAATCTGTGGGTATAAAAATATTTCAAATGAGTCTATGTCAAAAGAATTAGTTGTAAAAACCAATCGGTTAAACCAAGCTTTTCAAACTCTATCTTTATCAGAGTTTCATATTGTTCAATTAGCTATTGTTGATGCTAGACATACGGGTACAGGACTAAGTACAGATACTCCTTTACGAATAGATGCTTTGAGATATGCTGAAGTTTTTGGGACAACAAGGCAAAATGCTTATCAGAGAATGAAAGAAGCAGAGGATTCTTTATTTAATAGAAGATTTAGTTTCTTTGATGAGGATGGGAAGTTAGTCAAAAGTAGATGGATTCAACAAGTAAAATATTTAGATGATGAAGGGGCTATTGAACTTGTTTTCACACTAGCTGTTGTACAAGGCATAAGTAAAATTGATGGTATTAAAGACTTTTTTACTCAATATTTACTGAGCCAAACAGCCCAGCTTAACAGTACATATTCAGCAAGATTATATGAGTTACTAATTCAATGGAGAGCTGTTGGAAAAACACCTTTATTTGAATTAACAACTTTCAGAGAGCAACTTGGAATTGGTGTTAATGAATACAAGCGTATGGATCACTTTAAAACTAGAGTTCTTGACCTAGCCATTTCTGAAATTAGCGAAAAAACAGATATAGAGGCAACCTACCAACAGCATAAGAAAGGCCGTTCAATATCTGGTTTTTCTTTTTCTTTTAAGCAAAAAAAAATTAAGAACAAATCATTAGAAAATCAAACAATATCTGGGAATCTAGATCTTTTTTCAAAAAAAATGACTGACTCTCAACGTCACTTATTTTCCAATAAGTTATCTGAACTTCCTGAAATGAGTAAATACTCTCAAGGAACTGAAAGCTATCCTCAGTTTGCAGTAAGAATTGCTGAAATGCTTAAAGATTCTGAGAAGTTAAAAGAGTTTGCTCCAATGCTTGAAAAAGTTGGCTATCGTTAAATCGTTGATGTAACGTTACATCACTAAATATTGTCTACTGACATACAGACTTTTACTTGGGTTACATGATGAAAGCACTATCTGTTATTGAATTAGCTCAACTCTATGGAATGAATCGTCAAAGTATCTATAAACGTATAAAGAAAGGAGATTTATCAAAAAATAGTGATGGAAAAATAGATTTTTCAGAAGCTCTACGTGTATTTGGTGAACCATCCCAAAATAATAAGGGTGTAACCACGTTACAGTCTACTTCAGTACAAAAAGAGACAGAAGTAGACATGCTGAAGCAACAGGTAGACATACTAAAAAAACAGCTAGAACTTGCACATGAACGAGAAGTTTTTCAAAGAGAACAATTAGCAACAAAAGATAATCAGATAGAGGCGATACAACGCTTATTAGAAGCCCCCAAAGCCCATATGACTACGTTTACCGATCAAGAAACAATACAATCCAGTACAGTTAAAATAGATCCAAAACCGGATGACACAGAACCGAAACATGACGGATTGACTACTAATAGCCAAAAAGAAAATAAGCGTATTCCAGTGCCGGAGCACGTTGAATCGGAGCAGCCCAAAAGAGGGTGGTTAAGTCGCTTTTTCTTGCCGAATGGCTAAGGGCACTATTCAACTGAAATAATCAAACCCGTGGAACATTGCTTACTTATTGTGCGTGGAACATGAAAAATAAAACAACCTAAGAATGGCTGCTTAGGCTTTTTTATATAGAATAATATATTGATTATATTAAGGTTTTATTACTGAGTTCGCATAACATGTATTATATTAATTTTAGAAAAATTTGATGAATTAGAGGCTCAAGGATATGAAACATGTCTTTTAAAAAAAATACATTTGAACGTAATGATTTTATAGATATTTTGCGCTTTATCTCAATTACATTAGTTTTATTACATCATTTCAATATTCCCTACAAACTCTATGAAACATTTCTAACATTTGATTTTTTAAATGAAAGTTTTATAACAATGTTAGCAAGAAATGGGAATTATGGTGTAACCATGTTCTTTGTAATTTCAGGATACCTTATTACCTCTCACTCATTGAAAAGATGGAATGGTTTAAAAAATATAAATTATAAAAACTTTTATATTTCTAGATTCGCTCGAATTATACCCACACTAATATTATTAGTTCTTATTGTAAATGTACTAGGATTACTAGGTTTAAAACCTTTTATAACTCAAGCTCCTAATGGGATAGAAGTATCTCAGAATATTGTAAATATTGCTGCCTTAACTTTCTGGATGAATATATTAATTATCAATGCAGGATGGGTAAATTATGCATTAGGGGTGTTATGGTCACTTTCCGTTGAAGAAGTCTTTTACTTGTTCTTTCCAGTTATAGGTATATTCCTGAAGAAAGAAAGATTCTTTATTATTTTATGTATTATTTTAATTTTATTCTGTCCCTATTTTAGATACTTACACTATGGCAGTGAAAGTGGGGCATATTTATATCATTACTTTTCTAGCTTTGATGGAATAGCTTTTGGCTGTCTGACAGCAATTATTGCTGAACACTTCAAAATTTCATTTTTTATAAGTAAGTTGTTGAAGTTAATTACTATTCCTTTAATGATCTTTATTTATTTCTACGCGCCAATAAAAGAAACAAGTATTTGGGGGATCTCAGCGTTTGCACTGTGTACCAGTATACTAATCATGACAAGTTTACCAGGTAATAGCAGATATGAAAAAAGTAATTTATTAAATTTTATCAAAGGAATAGGAAGAAATAGTTATGAAATTTACTTATTTCATCTAGTGGTATTAGGCTTGATGAAGGTTGTATATATTCCACAAACAACTACTGGAAATATCAAGGTTCTATTACTGGTCATTTATATAGTCCTTACACTTATCCTTGGTTCACTTATAGCAAAATATTTTTCTAACCCTATTAATTCTAAAATTAGAAAAAAATGGATTAAAAAATAAATGAATAATATTTTCAACAACTTCAGATGATAGAGATGTTCAATGCTCGATAAAATTATTTTATGTCTTTGTTTAAGTCTATCTTCTGTTGCTATAGCAGAAAGTATAGACTCGGCTTCTAAAAAAACGCTTAAATTTGAATTTAAGGAGTATCCAGGTAAAAGTTATACCTTTGAAGAACTTAATTTAATTGTTGATAAAAATTTGAAAGTAATAGTATCAATTTTTCCAGAACTCCAAGGAATTTATGTGGATGAGAAAACTGGAGAAATTGTACTTACCGTTTTAAAAAATGAAACTGACTCAATTAGCCTTCAAAAAGTTAAATGTATATTAGGTCTACCAGTAAAATTAATGGTAATTACTGCCCCGCTTCTAAGAGAGTAAAATTTGCGTAAGATTATATTGAATAATTTGAAAAATCATTCATAAATAACAAAGATTAAGCCTCATTCATGAATAATTTTTAAGTCTATAGAATCTAAATTTCGAATAAATTATTTTTATAATTTTTCAATACCTCCAGGTAAAGCCAGTCTTGGTGAACAATAACTAGGTAATTTTTCACTTAACTTCATTTTTTCATCATCAAAAGCGATTCCTAAAAACTGTAAATTCTCACCTAATCTATAAACCTCTTTGGATTTAATATCTTTTAGACCTATCACCTTATTATAATTATCAGAAAAGACCTCATATTGTTTAGGTATGACTAGAGTATGTAGAGTTTCTCTATCACCTCTGACTATGATGGATAAACAGTTATTATGAAGGGTTAAATTTCCTTGAAAGATGGCTTCTAGTTGAGCTAGATTTGGATCAAACCTTACATCTCTAGCTAAAATAAAAAATTGCTTATAGTCACTTTTTAGAGGTTTGATATTAGTCTTTTCAGCAGATACTGATGGATCAATATCAGATTTATTGTTGCTGGTATACTTTTCATTAGTATCGAAAAAACAGCCATTTAGAAAAAATGAGCTGAATACTAAAATACAGGTCTGAATCTTCATGCTCAAATTTTCCTTATATCAATCTTTATAAATTTTTATACCATTCCTGACCAAATTATTCTGGTATGTTAAATGGGTTTACAAATAGATATGACATAAGGGAAGCACTGATACAAGTTCCTTTTAAATGACTTTAGCAACTCGATAAACAGTTGCAACTCCACAACTCACTGCTTTGGCAATTTCTTCCTTAGTCATATTTCCAGCCACCAGCAGTTCTTTTATGCGTTTATGTTTAGCCTCATTTGCCTTCTTACCTGTGGGCTTGTAACCCGAACGTGCCAGGCCCTGCTTAATACGTTCTATGCGTTTCTCATTATCCAGACGAGCCATCGTTGCTAGGAGATCAATCAGCATATTGTTGATGAGCTCCAGGATTGAATGAGTAATACTGTCACTGGTTTGAATCATTTGGTAGGTAGTAGGAAGATCTGCCACGACTAAACGAAGACCCTTTTCCTGGATCCTACGCTTCAGCTCTTGAAAATCCCTTTGGGTTAGGCGTGATAAGCGGTCAATACTTTCAACCAACAAAGTGTCATCTTGATTTGCTTCTGACAGTAGCTTATTCAATTCAGGTCGATCTAGCTTTGTACCACTATAGTTTTCCACGTACACAATGGTTTCACCCAAATTCAAGTTTTGGTTTAGATCCTGAAGAATCTGCAAAGCCCTTTTTGCATCTTGATCTTTAGTTGAAGCTCGTAGATAAATACGTGTATTCATTTCTATCATTTAGTCTTAATTCGATTAGATCAATGATAATACTATCATTTAATTATTTCATTAAGTTTAATGATAGAAATTATATGTTATTTGGCTCGTTATCATTCAGCTATAGTCTTTTAATAGAAGAAAGACTGACAGAGGGGCATGCTTTTTAAGCTCATATAAAGTACATATTTTATTAATTTTAGGAAATCTTAAACTAAATTAATCAAAATAATTTTCTAGTTCACTCCAACTTGGTAATTCTAAATATTCTTTATCTACATGTACTACAGGAGCCCAATTACTCTTTGAGTTAAGACAGAAGCCTAATCTTTTATTAATTACTGGCCTCTCATTTAACAATCCAAGTGGAATCCATATGAATGAGCTATTTCCAACTCTATTAGGAACAGGAGATCCACAACTTGTACAAAAGCAGGAAGTAAAACCTGAATCTTTTTTAAATGTGCCAATGGAATCCGTACCAGAAACCCACTCAAATACCATCTCATTCACCAATGTAGCTGCATTTGCTCCCGTACCACTTTGTTTACGACATAAACTGCAATGACAGTGATACATCGTCTGAATATCTTTGTTAATTAAGAATCGAACCTTACTACACAAGCAACGGTAATCCCCCCTAAAAATAAAAGGATCTAAAAGTAGAATTTTCTCTTAAGATACGAGCAGGAGATTCTGCATGAA
>NZ_JALGQY010000094.1:0-770 GCF_022809915.1 Acinetobacter lwoffii
GCGCTACATCTGGGACCTTTGATGTTGCCCTGGACACTCATAATTGTTGCCACTGGCTTGATGCTGTTATCTGCCGTCCTGTTTGGATTAGCCAGAAAGTATTCATGGTCTAAACAGCAGCTTGGACAAAGTCAGGATGTACTCTGGAGCAGTTTTTTGCTGGGGATGCTGGGTGCACGTCTTGTTTTCGTCCTGCTCAATGCCGAGCTGTATTTTGCAGCACCCATCGACATACTGAAAATCCAGGATAAGGGTTTTCATTTATGGGGAGGGGTGCTGATTGGTGCTTTGTGGTATCTCATTCGCAACAGACAGTTGCAGATCCGATTCAAAGCCATCTTGTTGATCATCTTTATACTTTGGATCGGGCTTGGGCTCGCATTTAAATCCAGTCTAAAAACTGAAGTGGCGTTTCCTGATCTAGTCTTTGCTGGATTAGAACAGGAGCGTCTGGGTACAGACAAGATTTCACTCAGCCAATTCATTGGCCAGCCCACGGTAATTAATATGTGGGCGAGCTGGTGTCCGCCGTGTCACCGCGAAATGCCGGTGTTGGCAAAGGCTGCCAAGCAGCATCCTCAAGTGAATTTTGTCATGCTCAATCAGGGTGAGGAGGTAGCGACCGTAAATGCCTATTTAAGAAAACATCAGTTTCAATTTAAACATGTCCTGCTGGACCCATATGGTGAACTACCCCAGCAGCTGAATAGTTTTGGCCTGCCAACGACGCTGTTTTTTAATGCTCAAGGCCAGCTGGTCGAGCGGCATAT
>NZ_JALGQY010000071.1:0-2390 GCF_022809915.1 Acinetobacter lwoffii
ATACATATAGCACCTTGAATGCATATTCAAGTGCGCTTATGTTAGGGATGGTTTCCCAGGATGATGGTATTGGATTATGAGCGTTACTGAAACACTAGATAGTAAAATCAAGGCACAGGAAGAAAAGCTAAAGCAGTTAAAGGCTCAAAGACAGGCAGCACTGGCAAGAGAACGTGCCAAAGAGAAAGAACAGGCTCGAAAGGATGATACCAGACGCAAGATTTTAATTGGATCCTGCATGCTAAAAATCACCGAAGATGATGAACAGGCCAGAGCAAAACTGATTGCTCAGATGGATAAATATTTAATGGATGAAAGAGATCGTAAGCTGTTTGATCTGCCCGCATTTAATTATTAATTTTTTGAAAAGATACATAGGAATTTGAAATGAGATTGCTAATTGCTTTAATTTTTCCCTGGCTGCTGTTTTTCACCATAGGGCGACCATTTGCAGGCATCATTTGTTTGCTACTTCAGATTACAGTTTTAGGTTGGATCCCGGCTGCCATCTGGGCGGTCTATGCTTTGTCGCAATACAAGACTGATCAGAAAATTAAAAGAACAATTCGCTCATCATAAATAGTGTAATTGTGTGATTTTTAGATCTGATTGATTTTGTGATTTCCATCACACTTATCCATGAGCGAATGATCAGATTGTGAAGATTATTTGAGCAATAAGTGATTTAATAAATCTTATAACAATAATTATAAAACTCCAGAGGTAAAGAAATTAATCCTCTAATTCTTAGTTAAAAAAATAATTAAAACAAGAATTAGAGGATTTCATTTTTTATCGAATTCACTCTATTTTTTGCCACAAAGCTCCTATCCAATAAGGGTATGGGGCTACTTTTTTTGACTTCGCATAAGAGATCTTATGTTAAATATGAATTTTATTTATAGACATTAATAAGATTCATATAATTGTTTTAGCTTTGAAAACTAAAGATTTTCATCTTTAGTTTATGGGATTGATAATTGTGCATAGTTAAGGAAATAATCGAGTAGAATAGTTCGTTTTTATGGTTGAGATAGTAAATGATTAGGGAGGAAAAAGATCAAGAAAGTTGGAAAAACTTTAATCTTGATGACATTAAAAATACTCCTCTAGAAAAATTTCATCCATTTGAAGAATCAATGATTTTAAAGGCTGGTGATACTGAAGAAGAAGCTTTAGAGATTGTTTCTAAAGAATTTGAACTAGTTGATGGGATCGATTCAAGAAAAATTCTTCTTAATGCTATTCAAAGTTGGGCGATTGTTTCGATAGATAACTTGAGGCACGTAGTCGAGAAAAGAAGAGATGCTAGAGAACGATTTTCGAAATTAGCTCACCTTACATTATTGAATCCATTTGAAGTATGGAAAATTAAATATTCTGATGGAGGATTTAGACTTGCTTTTATTGGAATATTTGCTGGTTCCAAAAACCATATTCTGCTGATTTTAAAAATAGATGTGAATAATAACGTTCTTTGGAATTTTATGCAGTGTGAGTTAAAAAAGCTCAACAAGCATAGGCTAGGTGAATTACTTTATAAGAAATAAAAAAAAGGCGAGCTAACTGTTAGTTGCCCGCCTTCCGTCTCTCTTAAGGTCTCACACGACACTAATATCCAAGTATTAATGGTGTTCCTACGCAAATTATAGCTCTTGGAAGCAATTTGTTTCGCGCTTAAAAGAGACATCTAAATCGATTAGATAATGATAACATATTATCATAGAGTGCAGCAATAACATCAATTTTTGACCAAACAAAGATGCGTGAAATATTATTCTTCACTTTTGATAAATCAATTGCTTAAAGATAGTGATGATTGATTTTTGCTAAGTTGAAACCAAGCAAATACAAAGAAATTGAATAAAGTTTAGATAATAAAAAACCCCGGCATCCTGCCGGGGTTTTTTATTGTCGCTGATTGTGCTGTTGTACCCTCTGGTCCATGTGCAATAACTTATAATTTTTGTTTTATGTTATGGAACTTCCTGTTCCTGATGAGTTCATCATAGGAAAGTTCCAGTATCCTAGATAGCCGCAAAGGGCCGAGATTCACGTAAGCCTGAGCGTACAAAATAGCCTAAATTTTATCCACAGCAATTGGGGATAGTTTCGCAACCTGGATCCGCATGGAATGGACACTTTCACTCAAATTGATCGTTTTTTAACCAATTTTACTGGCAAAATGTTACAGATTCGCTTAAAAACTCACCAACTTATTACAAAAGCAGATTTCTGCTGATTTATTGGTCATGACTAAATTTTTAAGTGATTGATTTTTAACTTAATATACAAATGTACTTCGTATAACGCCCATTATGTTAAATAGCATAAAAAGGGACCTCAGATTTGGGTCCCTTTTATCTAAATTATTTGTATGCTTGGATAGA
>NZ_JALGQY010000047.1:0-14852 GCF_022809915.1 Acinetobacter lwoffii
GCTGCAAAAATTGATGCCAACCAGGCCCTAATGGGGAAATACGGCTTTTTCTCCACACCGTCGATGGCCTGGAAAAACAATCAGGGTGAATTTAAATCGACTCAAGGCCTGGCGATGGACTTCAAGGAAATTTTTGAACAATAAGATTGGATGAGATATGTCAACTTTGGATCATCCACGGGTACTGTTTGCTTTGGAATGAACCGCTCTGGCATGGAACCGGAGTGGTCTGGCATTAATTGCATTGGGTTTTGTGATTGAAAAATCCAACCTGTTAGTACAACTGGTCGATCATGAACATTATGCATAAAAAATAGCCTATGCACAGTGGATGGGAATTATGGTGATTGTATTCGGTTTGTTGGTCAATATCGCCTCGATCCTGCAATATCGACGGGGGATGGCATCACTGCGATCGCCGGAATTTATTGAAGGTTATTCTTTTTGGTTGCATTAAGAGGAGGGCTAGGCGCAATACAGCTCGTACAGTTTTTGCATCAGGCTCAAGACCTTGGGATCACTCAGACGATAGAAAATCTGTTTACCCTCACGTCGGGTGCTGACCATGTCGGCCTTACGTAGCACAGTCAGTTGTTGTGAAAGTGTAGGTTGATGAATGTCAGTGGATTCTTCAATTTCCTGAACATTCATTTCCCCGTCGACCAGAACACATAAGATTTTCAGACGATCAGGATTGGCTAAAACTTTTAGGCATTGGCTGACGAAATCGACTTGAGAAAAATCAATTTTGGCATTTTCAGCAATCATATCCATAAATGTCCTCACAACTTTTGATGTAGCCCGTGCAGTTTACATAATTTACCATAAAACTGCTTGATTAATATTTTTTATTATATAATATAAAAAAGTATATTGTATAGGGATTAATTCATCATGCATGACTTCCTCATCGCATTTATTGGCGGCTTAATGCTCGGGCTTTCTGTAGTTGGCTATCTTTACGTCAATGGCCGTATTGCAGGGATCAGTGGTTTGATTGGGCAAGTCTTAAACTCAAAAACCATGTTTAAAACACCTGCAATCTGGTTTTTATTAGGCTTAGTCCTCACACCGTTTATTTATGGTCTGTTTGTACAACCTGAAATCGAATTGAATGCTAGCCCACTGATGATGATTGTGGCAGGTCTGCTGGTGGGCTTTGGGACACGTCTGGGTTCGGGCTGTACCAGTGGTCACGGAATTTGTGGCATCAGTCGCCTGTCTAAGCGTTCTATCATCGCGACCATGACTTTCATGTTTGCAGGTTTTGTCGCTGTTTATATTATCCGTCATATCACAGGAGCATTCTAAAATGAAAAATGTGTTTGCCTTTTTATTTGGTGCGCTGTTCTCTGTGGGATTGATGGTATCGGGCATGTCCAATCCGGAAAAAGTACTCGATTTCCTGGATCTGTTTGGCGACTGGGATGCCAGTCTGGCCTTTGTCATGATGGGCGCGATTGCGGTGGCCTTTATTCCCTTCCAGAAAGCATTACGTACGGCGCAACCAAAAACAGTATTTAATGAACCTATTGATTTACCTAAAAATAATCAGATAGATAAAAAACTGATCACGGGTGCGGTTTTATTTGGTGCAGGTTGGGGCATTGCAGGCATCTGTCCGGCACCAAGTTTCACCTTGATCGGTTTGGGCCACTATCAAGTGCTCTATTTTATTGTAGCAATGCTGGTGGGTGTATGGATTCACCGTAAATGGTCAGGAGCTTAACGATGTCAAACTTACCTATAGTAAAAGATTTTTTTCACGAAGATACCAATACCTTCAGTTATGTTGTACGTGATCCTGCGACCAAAGCCTGCGCCATTATTGATAGCGTTTTGGATTATGATCCGGCATCAGCAAGTACATCCACTATTCATGCCGATAAAATTATTGCCTATATTAAAGAGCAGGGTTTAACGGTCGAGTGGATTCTCGAAACCCATGTCCATGCTGACCATTTAACTGCAGCACAATATCTCAAAGCTGAGTTAGGTGGCAAGATCGCCATGAGCCAGAAAATTGGTATTGTTCAGGAAACTTTTGGCGCGATTTATCATCTGGATATTAAACAATGGAATGCTCAGCAGCTCTTTGATTATTTATTTAAAGATCATGAGTCGTTCCAAATCGGAACCTTGAAGGCTTATAACATTCCAACACCGGGACATACGCCTGCTTGTCTGAGTTATGTGATTGGTGATGCGGTTTTTGTGGGTGATACCCTGTTTATGCCAGATTATGGTACAGCACGTTGTGACTTCCCGCGAGGCAGCGCAGAACAGCTTTATGATTCGGTACAAAGCCTGTTTCAGTTGCCAGAAGATACGCGGGTCTTTTTATGTCATGACTATTTGCCTGAAACACGTGAATCCTATGTGTGTGAATCTGATATACAGACACAAAAGACACAGAATATTCATATTCATCAGGGAATCAGTAAAGCTGAATTTGCTCAGATGCGCAACCAGCGGGATTCAGGACTCAATATGCCTAAGCTGATTCTACCGGCAATTCAGATCAATATGAAAGCAGGGCAGTTTCCTGAGCCTGAAGCCAATGGTGTTTCTTACCTCAAGCTTCCTCTTAACTACTTCAAATAAGCTTGTGTCGTGATTCAACAAAAAGTTCAACTTTTATTGAATCATTTTTGTGGATAAGGGAGAGAGCGATGTGGGCATTAATACTGGAAGGATTGGCGATTGGTGGCTTGCTGGGTCTAACCGGTGCTGGTGGCGGAATTCTGGCTGTACCGGCACTGATGGCGAGTCAGGGTTGGACTGTGGCACAGGCTGCACCGGTAGGTTTGTTGGCAGTCACGCTGTCGGCCTTGGTCGGAACGTTCGAGGGTTTATTCAAGCGTATTGTGCGTTATCGCGCTGCGCTCTGGATCGCACTGATCAGTATTCCTACAGCGCGTTATGGCGTGCATCTGGCCGATATCGTTTCTCCGGTCTGGCTGACGCTGGCTTTCAGTCTGGTCATGCTGATCGTGGCTTATCGAATCTTCTTTAATAAAGTGACCGATCATGGCAATGCACCGTGCAAGGTCAATCAATCGACCGGTCGTCTGATCTGGAATGTCAAAACGGCCTCTTTCCTGGCAGGTATTGGTGTTGTGGCAGGTTTATTAACCGGTCTGCTTGGCGTGGGTGGGGGTTTTGTCATTGTTCCAGCCCTGCGTAAATTCACCGACCTTGATATGCGCAGTATCGTTGCGACTTCCCTGATGATTATTTTCCTGATTGGTGGGGTCAGTATTTCTGCACACGTGCTGGATGGCTTTCAATATCCTGTTTCGGTTACGCTGACCTTTGTCCTGGCCTGTATTGTCGGGATGTTAATTGGACGCAGTCTGATGCAGCGGATTGACAGTAACAAGGTACAGAAAATATTTGCCACTACCGTGGTTGGGGTGGCGATGTATTTAATCTATTCAGCGCTCATGGGCTAAAACAGCCGGTTGGGAACTTTAACTCAAGCGCTTTTAATCGACCTGAGCATCGTTTATACAAAATATAATTTTAATAGCCGAGGAAGAATGAAAATGATGAAAACTGCAGAGCAATTGATTCTGAATGCGAAAAGCCAGATTCAGGAAGTAAGTGTAGCTGAACTGTTTGAAGCGATGCAAAACCATAAAACCATTCTGATTGATGTTCGGGAACCGGATGAGTTTCAGGCGGCAGCCATAGACCGGGCGGTGAATTATCCGCGTGGTGTTTTGGAAATGAGAATTCACCAGCATCCTTTAGCCAGTCATCATTGCGATACCCAGCAGGCACTGGAACACCTTAAAGATCAGCCGATCTATTTGATCTGTGGTACGGGTGGACGTTCCGCATTGGCAACCGATACCTTACAAAACATGGGTTTTACCCAGGTCAAGTCAGTTCAGGGTGGTTATCAGGCCTGGCTAGAGCAGGGCTATCCGGTAGAAAAATAAGCCGTTGAATAGGTGAACAACCGTATTGTTGAATGTGAGAAGCAGTGATGAAATACAAAGAATTAACCCAGAACATTTCAGGCAGTTTAAGAACCTTAACTCAAGATTCACCTGATTTAATGAAAAGTTTCAATCAGTTGTCCCAGACCGCAATGCGTGATGGTGTGATTGATCCTAAAACCAAGGAGCTGATTGCCTTGGCGATTGGTGTCGCATCACGTTGTGATGGTTGTATCGGCTTTCATGTCAGAACCCTGGTCAAAATGGGCATGACCCTGCAGGAGCTGGAGGAAGTTCTGGGCGTTGCGGTATATATGGGCGGTGGACCTTCATTGATGTATGCCGCAAATGCACTGGATGCCTTTAAAGAATTTTCCGGCTGATTGGATAGTCAAGTAAATGGAGGGATGAAATGAGTCAGCACTGGAATGAATTGTATGCCCAGACGCAGGACCTGTACGGCACAGCAGCAAACCTGTTTATCCAGGAGGTTACGGAAAAAATCCGGATAGAAGGTAAAACACTGGCAATTGCTGAAGGAGAAGGAAGGAATATCCTGTACCTGGCTGAGCAGGCAAGACAGCATAATTATTCTTTTTCGGCAGAAGTCTGGGATTATTCCGATGTTGCCTTGAAGCATCTGTCTAGCAAGGCCGAAGCCACAGGGATAAAGCTCGAACTCAAAAATGTGGATTTAACAGCAGCGAAATGGCCGTCCGAGCGTTATCAAAACGTGATTTGTGTATTTGGTCATTTCGATACACAAACGCAAAAACAGATTTTAGCAGGCATAAGAGAATCTTTGCTAAACGGTGGATGGTTTATCGGTGAGCTGTATTCCAAGGAGCAGATCAACTACCAAACCGGGGGGCCTAAAAATATCGAATATTTATACGATCCTCGATCCATTCTGGACGTATTTGGGCAGGACCATCTCCATCATTTTTATGTGGGCGAACAAGAAAGGCATGAGGGAAAATTACATTGTGGTAAATGCCATGTTATTCAATTTGCGATACAAGTGAGGAAGTAGAGAATAAGTGAATTGTTAAATGTGAGAGGGCGTTCAAAAATTCTGTGTCAGCCAAATTGGCTAGAGTTTAATTATTATATCATCGAGCCTACCTTCAAGGCCCACAATACAGCAGTGGAGACTGGCAAAGATTCTGTCAGAAGCATAATTTGGTTCTGAGTATGAGTCGCAGAGGCAACTGTTGGGATAATGCTGTTGCTGAATCCTTTTATAGTAGTTTAAAGAAGGAAAGAATTAAAAAGAGGATTTATAAAACATGAGAAATGGCCCGTGCGGATGTGTTTGATTATATCGAGATATTTTACCATCGGTAGGCGTCATTCGCATCTCGATGGAATGAGTCCAGAAGCATTTGAGATAGCTTCAAAATGAAGCTACTTCATGTCTAGGATACTGGGAACAGTCCAAGCTATAGGATTACCCACAGTTTATTGTTCTAATTGATAATATCGTACAAGCTGATCTTTTATTTTAAATCCCTAAAACCACCTGATACGGTTTAAAACCCTCTAATACAGCCTCGGAAACTAATTGAATAAAAGCTTCAGTTTTCCCATAAGCCATCCACTGATCAAGCGCTTCATAGTAAGCTAAGCGATTTTCTACAGTAATCACACAAGGTGGATAACCAGCTTTAAGTAATTCTAGGTTCATTAAAAGACGTGATGTGCGACCATTGCCATCAATGAATGGATGAATGCCAACAAAATCAGCATGTACTTTGGCTGCACGTTCAATTGGATGGAGTTTATGTGCGTCGCTGTTATACCAATCGATCAGTTGAGCCATCTTGTCATTTAATAATGTGTAATCAGGCGGGGTAGACGTAGCACCTGATATCAGAACGTTTTGCTGACGATAACGTCCAGCATTATCATCAATATTCTTTAAGATAAGCTGATGGATATTACGAATTTGCCACTCAGAAAAAGGCTCCTCTTTCCGAATGATATCTTCAACATAGTAAATTGCATTTCTATGGTTGATCGCTTCGAAGTGTTCTCTTAATGCCTTTCCACCAACAGTAATTCCTTCGAGTACTACTTTTGTTTCTAGCAGGGTGAGGGTATTACCTTCAATTGCATTTGAATGATAGGTCCAACGGACAATAAGATCTTCTTGTAAATTTTTTACAATTGATAGAGAAAGAGGGCGATGTTGATCTAATTTTTTCTTTAAATCATCAATAGTTTCAAACATTACCTTATCCCTGAATTTGTCTTAGTCGATAATACATGAAAAAAGAAATATCAGAAATGTAGTGATATATCATTACATTTTATTGATTATAAAAGTAGTAATTGGAAGGCTTCCAGTATTCTAGACACAAGACAGCCTTATTTCGAAGATACATTCTTGTTCATTTCACCCATACATCTATGGCATGTTGTAGATGACTAGTTTTGACATAAAGCGTTGCACCTGATGGACCTGCCTGAAATTTAGCAGCACTATTGAGGGGAAGACGGACCCACGAACCTGCTGGATATATTTCAGTGCCGCAAAATAATTGACCTTTAATAATGAACAATTCAATCCCTTGTTCTGATTTCTCTACGAAAATTTGATCAGGTTCTAGCTTTTCTAAATAGGTCTGCTCATGTTCAGATTGAAATAGCGGGCATATCATCCGACGTTGGGTAAGCTTCCAATTCGCTAAGTCATTGGTGTTAATCCGGGTTGGTTCTCTCTCATGTTCAGTCATTTGCATCAGTTTCACAAAGATTAAACAACCTGCTTTACTGGAAACCCGATGAGTTGAATGATGGGGGTTACGTAAATACCAGCCTGCCGGATAATCATCTTCAGCATTCTCGGTAAAAATGCCTGACAATATGAGGACTTCTTCACCCAAAGGATGTTGATGTTCAGGAAAGGCAGATTCTGGTGCGTATTTCACAAGACTAGTTGCACGTGCTTTCTCATCGCCAATACGATCAAGCATCATTCTATCGACTTCACCTCCTGGAGATTTTACCCAATGGTAATCCTCTGGCTTGATGATGACGGGTTGTGAGAAGTCGGCATGAATAAACATAATGTTGTCCTGTAATGAAGAAACCTACGTATTTTAACGAGAATGCACAGGTTTATTTTAAAAGAAATAGCGATTAGTGAGCTCACTGTTTCAGAAAAGATAAGCATGTTGATAGCAGATATTACTCACTAAGCTATGAAATATTAATATTTTAGAGTTTAATCAACTGTGCTTTGTTTTTACATCAATGAGGAATGGCATGAAATATCAACCGCCTTATACGATCACCTCTAAAATTATTCACTTGATTGCACAAATTAGTGAATCAATAGGGCGTTTGACTGCATTAACTCAAATCCAAGATAGCCTTAAATTGCGAAAAGCCAATCGTATTCGAACGATTCAAGGGTCTTTAGCGATAGAAGGAAATACCTTGAGTACAGAGCAAATCACAGCGATCCTGAATGGCAAGACCATTATCGCTCCACCTAAAGAAGTTCAAGAGGTACGTAATGCCCTAAAGGCATATGAAGAAATTCAAGATTGGAATCCTGATCAAGAATCGCATTTGCTGAAAGCACATCAAATATTGATGACAGGACTGATTGATGAAATTGGACAGTATCGTCATGGCGGTGTTGGTGTGATGTCAGGGGATCGAGTCGTGCATATGGCTCCGCCTGCAAATCAAGTCCAGCGTTTAATGAGAGAGTTATTACAGTGGTTGGCTGAAGGTAATGAGCACCCATTAATTCAGAGTTCAGTATTTCATTATGAATTTGAGTTTATACATCCATTTGCTGATGGCAATGGGCGGATGGGGCGTTTATGGCAAACTTTAATCTTAAGCCAGTGGAATCCTATTTTTCTCAACATCCCTGTAGAAAGCTTGATTTATCAAAACCAAAAAGCTTATTACGATGCATTGCAAGCGAGCACAGATCGTTCAGATTCTGCACCTTTTATTGAATTTATTTTGCAGATGATTCTAGATGCAATACTTAGTTCTGATGCCAGCGATCAAGATACCGCTCAAGCTAGCGTACAAGTTAGCGATCAAGTTAAACGTCTCATCCAGAATATGGAGCAGAAAGAATATAGCTTAACTGAGCTTATGGCTCTATTGGACTTGTCCCATCGAGCCACATTCCAAAAAAATTATTTAACTCCAGCATTAGAAGCAGGTGTGATTGAACGTACCCTTCCTGATAAGCCTAAGAGTCCTAAGCAAAAGTACAAATTAAAAAATTGAACTGTACTGGAGTTGATGTGATTATTAATATAATAATGAGCTAATTGAAATGTTATAACATTACATTTATTTCTAGGTGTAATTTGCTGCTATAATGCCGTACGCCACTTCAAATCCGAATTCAGGATTTGAACAATATTTTAAAGTGATTCAATGCACTAAATCTAATTTGGGTCAAAATTGGGTCAATGAATTTTTTTATTCAATAAAAGAGCTTTAAAATTAATGAGTTAGGTTTTGAGTTCAATTGACGCCACCTCCACCAAAATTCTTGTTATAAATCAGCCGCTTAATTGAGTGGCTTTTTTATTTCCCACACTTTTGCCACATTTTCATTCCAAGAATTTTCGAGTTTGGTGAATTCTACACAGTGCTTGTCACTGTTAATTTTGCTATTTCCTGTTTGTTCTTATCCCCATGTAGCCATTTTGTATATCGTTTAATCAGCATTTGTAGGCTGTGTCCAAGCTGGTCGGCTACAAACATTGGATTAACACCATCCATCAGTAACATCGTCGCATAGGTATGCCTTGCGTTATAGGCTGGACGATGGCGAATCTGACAGGCTTTCATAGCGGTGACAAGACGCTCTCTAGGTGGCTTCTCGTTAAAAAACGGTTCTTTGGTTTGGGGACAAAGCATTAGATAGTCAGATGTGTAACCTTGATCTTTCTTAAATTGGATCAGGGACTTTAAGGCTAAGCTAGACCTTTCATTTAAATATACCTCTCTAGAGGTATGAGTCTTGGTCACTTTTTTCTCTAAACCTCGTACACGACTTTTAGTGACTTTAAAAGTACCGTTGAACCAATCGATATCACTCTCTCTGAGTGCGATCATTTCAGATGGGCGACACCCAGTCCAAAAAGCAAGTTCAAAGTACCAACGGTAGAATCGATCTTCGTATTCTAAACTTTGATCTAGCCACTTCAGTAGTGATTCCATTTCTTTACGTGTAAAAGGATCTGGTGTTTCAACTTGCACTTTACGATTTTTAATCTTATTCATTGGGTTTTCAGAAATAATATTATGTTTAACAGCTAGTTCTAAAACCCCTCTTAACGGAGTTGCGCAATTGTTAAAGGTCTTGGCAGTTTTAAAATCACGATTGATGATGACTTCTTCTATATCTTCAGTTGTGATTTGTTTAATCGGTGTCAGTGCAAAATAGGGCATCCAGTGGCATTCTAAAATCTTGCGATAGCCATTTTTAGAGTCCTTATTAGCAACTGAAAACTTTAAAAACTTTTGAGCGACATCTTGGAATAAGATTTGCTCATCGTTTTCAGATTCGATTTCTGATATGTCTATACCTTTAGCTTCAGCAATATCCTTTTCAGTTAAAATTCCCCAATTAGCTTTTTTCTTTAAGTCACTTCTAATTTGAGAGGCCGTACGGATCCCCTCCGCAGTTGGTGGATGCGGGAGCGTGATGAAGTAGCGTTGCTTGTTGGATGTAAAATTGATTTCGAGCGAACCTTCTCTGATTCTGACTCCGGCTGGAAGCGCTTTTGAGTTTGCTCTGTCAACCATTGGTTATAACCTCTTAGTGAGTAGTAAATATTTCCATCTTGTTTGGTCCAAACAAAATTTTCAGGCCATTTTTTTCGTCGATGAGTGAGCTTTTGCTCTTCGATACCGGTTAGTTTTGCAAAAACTGAGGCATCAACCCAATCGATTGGAGTGAGACCAAATTCTAACAGTGCTTCTATAATTTCGTTGTCCATAAAATCACGTTGCTGTCATTAAACTGAAGTTTAAGCGTTATGTATGCCCGTTTATAAATTATAAAGAAGACATAGATAATGGTTGATGTAGTGACGATAACAGCTTTTTGAAATCGAATTTACGATTGGTCTAAAACATCAAAAAAATGGTTTATTTTTAAAAAATATGCCGGACTTATCATAAGAACGAAATTGGTAGATAGGGTGTATCTATGTTCTAGAGAATGTTTTTTGAAGCTAATCTGAACTACCAGATAGATGTTTATTTCTGTTAGACGGAAGCTTGATCATCCACTTAACTATTTTAATTGCATGAGCTCATCACTATTACTCGCCATAAAACCGATCAAGAAATCAGTCCAAGTTCAGTTGTCTATCGGACGGCTAAGAGCTTATTAATAAATAGGTAAAACCTATAATTTATTCACCTAGATTTAGGGACTTTTGAAAAATGTGACACAGTTCAAAACTGTACGTTACACAGCAAAAAACTGTCCGTTTCATCCAATCTCTTCATTTTTTTAATAGTGTTACACGACAAAATTTTGTGCGTTACACGGCAAAAAAATCGATGTTACATGACATAAATTAAAATTTATAAAATCAATAATTTATATTTTTTCAATTGGGTTTGAGGAGCTTTTTATTAGAGCTATTTTATCCTTAATATCGATTTTTTCATGCTTTTAACGAATAGAAGATGAAGCAAGGGTAATTCTCTAAAATTAGTCATCATATTTTAGGCCTAAAAACTATTACTTAGTCAATTCAGCTCAATTTGTATCGATCTTATCTATTTTTATTCTTCGATTTTCTGAGTTAACTCAAAGCATTTTTAATAAAAAATCAACGAAATAAGACGGTTGAAGATCTGTTTTTTCGCATTTGTTTATCATCAAGGGTGTGCAGGGAAAATCTTTCAAATTTTGGAAAGAACTAAGCAAGCCTACCTGTAGCCACAAAATTTCTTCGAAATTTTATGGCTACAGGGACTTGTCAGGGGCGACCCCCTGAACCCCAAACAAACTTCAATTCATATGAGGTGAATGATGAAAAAATCAAAACGCGATATTACGAAACGACTTCGTTTTACAGTTGAGGATGCAAAACGGTTAGATAGCTATCTTGTAAAGAACAAATTTACGTTTACTGATTTCACGCACTATTTAATTAAGAATGAATTAGATCGGTTAGATATATTGTGTAGTGAAAATGAGACTTTTGTTGAAACGGAGGTCAGCAATAGTCATGTCGATTTGCCAGTTCGACAGAGGAGACGGGAAAAATTTAATATTACTGGTCGTCCAGCTCCAGAGGTTGATCCTCAGCTATTAAAAAAATTAGGAGGTATTGGGCACAACGTGAATCAGATTACACGTTCGCTCAATATTATTTGTAAGTATCAACCCGATGTTATGCAGCAGTTTTCTTTTATAGATTGTCTTGATGTTTTGGCAGATATTCAGTTGCAGATTCATAAATATTTACCTGAAATCCCTCAATATACGATTTCAGAAAAACGCGTAGCGTATAACAGTTCAAAAGTACAAGGCTCAATAGAAAAAGTTGAGTATACATCATGATTATCAAATTTTTACCGGTCGGCACTGGAGATCCGAAGCTGGCAGTTTCATATTTGATTGGTGAGCTAGATCATAACGGTGATAGGCGAGCTGATGTAGAGATTTTAGCTGGTGATCCATTTACCTTTTCTGCGCTTGCAGAGAGTGTGTCTTTTAAATATTGCTATACATCTGTTGTGATTGCGTGGTCACCGAAAGATCTCGTGACCGATGAGCATATCAGTGAAGTAGTATCTGAATTTCAACAGCACATTGGGGCTGGGCTTGAGCTTGATCAGTATCACATGACGGTCGTCATGCATAGTGAGGAAGATGGTTCAAGACATTTACATATATTAATACCTCGCGTTGAACTGAGAACTGGAAAATCATTTAATGTTGCCCCGCCGGGGCACCGACACTATTTTGATCCACTACGGGATTACTTTAACTATAAATACAGTTGGTCTAGACCTGATGACGTTAAAGGTTTGGATTCGAATGGGCTTGATCAGCATGTTCATTTACACAGTGTAGAAGATATCAAAGCAAATTTAGATGGAAAAACAGACCAAAAGTGGAAAAAGGATGAGCGGGTTGAATTGATTGATCAATTTATTCATCAACAGATTACGTTGCGGAAAATCAATAATCGTCATGAATTAGTTGAATGTTTAAAACAGTTAGGCAATATCACTCGACTAAGTGCGAACTATATTTCTCTTCAACATGAAGGTGCGACAGATAGACTCAAAGGAAAATTTTATGGAGCAGATTTTTCATTTTCAGACTATCAACTTAAGCAAAAAAGAGCTTTGCAAAATAATATTGCAAGCGAACCACAGCTCATGACGTATGAAGAGTGCTTGAAGAAGAGGGATGAGTGCTTCAAAGAAATGCATCGTGTTAGAGCAAAACGTGCTGACTATAACAAAAAATATTATCAGCCCAAACAGTCAAAAAATCGAGCCATAGATCATGACTTAGTAAATGAAGATCTTTATATAAATTCAATGATCAAAATGTTGATTCCCTCAGATCAAATTAATCATGAAGATATTTCTCAAACTTATGATCTTCACAAGAGAGATGTCGAGCAAACCAAGCAAAGTCAGAGCTTATTATCAACCTCAGATGGAATGAGTATGTCTGATGAAATCAATGGCATGTTTAAGCTAAGTGAAAAATTTGTTCCTGAGCCACCATCAACTTCTAGCCCAAACCTCAGTGAAGTGGAACTGAAAGCTCCAAAAACAGATTTTGGGCCAAATAAAGCAGTTGAGGCGAATAACTACTCAATTTCAAAGACCCCGCAAATTTTTTGGGAAATTGACCAAATCCAACATTCTTTAAATTATCAAGCATCTAAATCAATGATAGGAGTTAAGTATGAGAGATACACCATTACAAGCACAGAAAAATCAATTACTAGCACAGCAGAACACTGTGATCAGCGAATTGAAGAACTTGGTGAGCGTACTCAAAGACGAAATCGATCAACACAAACAGGTGATTGCAGCACAACAGAGTTATATCAACTCACTGAAGCAGTCAGAGATGCAACAGAAGCAAGAACAAGAGCTTACGAGGAAAGAAAACTTGCTTTTGAGCAAGAAGTTGAAAGATATGAATTCGAAGTTAATCGAGCAAGACAAGATCATCAAACTTTATCAAGAAGAACTCAACAAAGAAGTTTCATGGAAAGAGCTCATCGAATATTTAGAGACACTAAAGTCAGAGTTAGAAACACATTGCAAGATATTATTAAAAGTCTCATATCTGAGGCCCCTCGTACAGGACGAGATAGATGGCGTTTTAAGACCATATCTGAAAGGGCTGAAGCAATTGGAGTCGATCGACTGGTCAACATTGCAAGACAGCGAACTGAGCGTAGGCAACGTATTGAAAACGTTCAACGATTTAAACAAGAAATAGAGCTAATAAAACAGCGGTCGGCTAAAAATAGGATACAGCATACAATCACTGATGTTTTAGTCGAAGTGGGGAAATCATTTACGGAACTGGATTTAACGGAAACTAAGCGTCTGGCTGGTTGTGCAGAAGTCTTTTTACAAGATTTTACTTCATCTGACACTATCAACGATGATCCAGATTTGTATCTTGATGGTTATGAATTTCATCTTGAGCGATGCGTAGAATCACTTAAGCAACAACTCAATAATAAAGTTTATATAGGAAGTGATTTAGAAGTATTGAAACAGTTTGCGATGACTGTTGAAACGCATATAGATCAAATCAAATCAGATACGTTATCTCAATCTTCACTAATCTTTTATCAAAATGCTCAGTTAAAAGTAGCTAAATTAGTTCAAGATTTTAGAGCTCATATTGTGCAGGATAAAACAAATGTGAGTGTAGAGTCAGTAGAGCAAGCTCAAATGATGAGTCAGCTTGATACTGGTCTCAAGAATGTTCAAAAGGATCATATTGATAGTACGTATATTGAAAGAGACGATGGACCAAATTTTTAGTAATGAACATTAAATGATGAAATTGGGAGCTAAAAGGCTCCCAATTTTTTAGGGGTTATTTTGAATATTAAGGAAGCCCAAGCTGCTCAGGTGTATGCCAAAGCATTTTCATATGCCCCAATTGATCTTTTAAATATGCGACTTTTTGGATCACATAATTTCTTTTACTGATCCATTCATCGAGGCGAGCATCATCATGATGAATATCCACTTTATATTGTAATAGGTGCTTGTATAAGCCACGTTTTTCAGCAGACATGGCATTTAAAGCAGAATCTGGAGCTACAGGATTTAAAGGTTGGCTTAAGCCTGCCGTTGCAGCGACTTTAGCTTTTTTAATAACAAAAGGTTGCGTAACAGAAAGCTTAGAGGTTGCATGGGGCTTTGGAATGACCTCTGTGTCTTGTGATCCGGCTGTGGCTAACTTTACATCTGATTGATCAATATGTTCGGGCTTTTGAGAGTCTTTTAACAAACTGCTTAATTTGCGGTAGTTAATCGTATAGAAATTAGTTTGAAGCCACTTATTTTGTGCGAGTTTTTTTACGATCAGGATTTCAGCTTTTTTTAATTTACTGACAATGCGTTTGATCGTCGAAACACTGTAAAGACCTAGTGTTTCAGCCCACTTCTCATATGTATGATAGAAGAATTTTTGTTGTTTAATGCAGATTGCATCTTTGCTTTGAAGACAATAATGTAGTTTTTGTAAGAACATTGCAGAGGGTAATCCGTATTGTACTGCAAGCGTAGGAGAGGCGATTAGAGGATAATCACCTTGCACGAGGGCGTTCAAAATTCTGTGTCAGTAAATTTGACTAGATTTTAATTATATCATCTAATCGACCTTCAAAGTAAATG
>NZ_JALGQY010000048.1:0-12221 GCF_022809915.1 Acinetobacter lwoffii
ATCAAATGTAGTTGCCATAATGCATCATTCCTGTTTTTAACAGTTTAAGGAAATGACACAGTTTTTTGAACACTACCAATTATTTTCTCAAATTAAATTCTCTCGATATATTTCTCTTCTTAATAACTTTTACAGTCGAAGTATTCGACATGTTTACAAGTTCATCATTTGTAAATAAGTCGCTTAATTCAAATTTACCCCATACCTTTTTCGGTTTACGGCCATTGAGCAATCTAGAATCCAAGAAGTTAGAGATTTCTTCTAATCGATTAGAATCTGTTGTAATAAAACCTATTGGGACAGTAATAGAACTATTTGGATCCGGTACTAGATGATATTGAACAACAGCGATCACCCCTTTTATCAACAAAACTTCGACATTATCAATTAAATTTTCACCACAAAGCATGGCTCCATTTTGGAGACGCATAGAATAGCGATTTTTTAATGGGGTTTCATTTTGTTCAGCAAAAAAAGGAACCAATAAAGGATCAGCAATATCAGACTTAAGGCTATCAATCAATTTATCATTGAACCTACTTAAATCAACACCATTTGCACCCCAGAAGGGAGTACTAGAAGTTAACCAAAATATTGGGTGATTTTTAGATGTATCTATATTTTTCTTAGCTTTAAGAAGCTCTTTAAAGAAAATATTAGAATTATGTTCTATGTATATAGGGCCTAAAATTCCCTTAGTTTCTGAACTACCATAGCCAGTTAATCTATTGTCTCTATCAACTAGCCAATTAGAGAAGTTAAATTGACCATTTTCAAAATATTTTACTAATACTTTATCACCAAATATAGAGCAGAAATCTAAGAATTTTATCCCTTTATTATTATCTGATTTTAAATTTAATAGAAAATCTGAAATACGAGCCTCTAACTCATAAGAAAGAATATAATTATTTCTATTACTTGATCTGACCTCTCTCGAAACTTTAGGTAAACCACTATCTGTAGGACTTAATTTAAATTCAATTTCTAAGGGAACATTTATAAATTTATCTTTTTCACAGTGCATAACTTTATATAATTTTGTGTTCTCAATATCCTTCTTGTTTTTTTTGTTTAGCTCTAAATATGACTTAAACTGAGATGAAAACTCTTCAATTACTTGTTCAACACTAATATCTAAAGTTTTTTGGTCAGCAGGAATTTCAAGAACACCAAATTTAATGTCAGAGTATCTAGCGTTTGGTAATACTTTAAGTGTTAATAAATCAAGAACAACTGTTTCAGAAACCTCTTCAAATTTAATTAAAGATGTTTCATTTTCAAAGTCATTATTGTTTTTATTTAATAAAAGGCTAGAAGGTTCCAATGCTCCTTTTTCATTAAATTTCGCTAACTTTTTCTCAACTAAAGAACTAATTAGAATTTCACTTTCATGTAAACTTAAACCAAAATATTGTGATAGATTTTCAGTATTAATTTCAGATAATAAAATAAGTAATCTACATGCAAAATCTTCTACTGCAGGCAAAGCTTCTTCTTTAGTTACTGCACAAAAAATTTTAAATTTACGTGCAGGCAACAGAACAGATACTATATTACCTGTTCTTTGAATCTCATAATCGATTTCCATAATTTTACCTATTAAATATTTTCAATAATTTCAAAATTCTCAGCTTCTTCAACTGCATATTTTTCTATAACATTCAAAACCTTATTCAAAGGAGATTCTTCACTACATTTTGACCACATGTTACGTGCACCGATAATTATCAATCTCTCTTGTGCACGACTCAAAGCAACATTAATACGTTCAGGATGTTGTAAAAAACCTTGACTAAAATTAGCGTTATCTCTAACAAGACTTAAAATGATTATTGAATTCTGTTGCCCTTGATATGAATCAACCGTATCAATCTTTATTAACTCTCTAATTGGTTGTAACCAATCTGTTTGGCTAATCATAGATTCAACTTTATCTTTCTGGGCTTTATACAGTGTAATAATACCTATTGGGTGTGAGTTTTCAGGCTGATCTTCTATAATTTTTTTCAGAAAATCACTAGCATTTACAATAGATTGCAAAGAGCTTTTAATTAAATTAACTTCCGCTTCATTGTAATAACCTGGATTAAGAGCAACTTCGTTGTACTGATCTGCGCTACTATCCACCCACACCACTGATTTCCGCATAGTTCCTTGTAATTCATCATACCATTCGGGACTTTTAGGTCTTCCAGTCTGTAATCCACCTTCAATTTCAGGATAAAACACTTCTGAAATAATTTTACAAATAGGCTCAACCATACGATATTGTGTACTTAAAGTAATACCTTTAGTTTTATTAAATGCCTTCTCAAAATCATGTACTTCAAAAATATTAGTGCTTTCATTCAATCTTTTTGCAGCAAGTTTTATATGCTTTTTATTGTAATGTGGAGGTAATTGCTTATGATCCCCAACTAGTAGGATACGTTTTCCTGACTGCATTGCTATCATTAGCTCTGATGCTTGAGCTCTAGCTGCTTCATCAATAATTACCCAATCAAATTCTACATTTTCAATTTGGATATTATTTTTACCAATACCAACTAATGTTCCACATACCAACTGCTTACTCTTTACAAGGAATTTATCGAAGTTTGCATCCCCTGATCTAAGAACAGCTAACCAATCATCCGATATTTTTAGTAAAGATTTTAATTTTTTCAACTCCGCAATATTATTGATAGAAAATTCATTGCAGAAATATGAAATAATTTCATCTAGATAATTACTATCTAAACTTAATTCAAAGTTATGCTTGTATTTAGAGTGTAAAATACTTTGGATGATTTCAATTTTATCCTGTATTTTATTTTCTATATCAACAATATATTCTTGTCGATTGCCTTTTGATTTTTCATTACTTAGTTCTAATTTCAATCTATCCACAACAATTAATATTGGACCTACTAATTGATATAATCTAATAAGTTCTAAAATAAAGTTTCTAGGTAAAGAGATATAATTAGCTAAAGACAGTATTCTTTGTTCATATTCTCTATCAAACTTACTAAGAATTTGTCTTTGAATTGATGAGGTACTGTAAGGAAGAATCTCGCTATCAATCATCGCTTCTTGACCTAATCGTACTATATTAAGGTCATTACCTAATTTATCTGATAATTGTTTAGTTCTAGAAACTACATTATCTACAGCTGTATGTGATTGACTTACTAGTAGGACATTTTTAACATCCATTTCTGAGAATAGGAAATAAACAAATTTACTAATAAAAGAAGTTTTACCTGTTCCAGGTGGACCCTGTAATACACTTATTGGAGAAACCTCGATAATCTTTTTAAAATTATCGATCTGCTCTAATGACATACCTTCATCTATATCTATAAGCTTTGAATTCAATGTATCCAAATTTAAATCAATTTTTTGATTTGCGATATTAATATCAGAGTTAATATCAAAATATGCAGGAATATCTCTTATAACAGAATTGTTATTTATGACCCTATTTAAGGCTTTTAACCTCCTATCTCTTGAAGCTTTATTACGAATTGATTCTAAAAACAAAGTATCACCAACAGAAAAATTATTTATATTAAATTTTCTAAATAAGTTAACTGTTAAGTAATCCAAATTAGTATCAACTATAACTAGCTCACCAATAGAAACTCCTTCTTTATTATAAACCCGCACTATTTCATCATATTCAAAATCTAAAGCACTTTCATTTTCAGCAAAATATTCAAAAACGTAATTCCCATCCTTATTTTCATTTATCTCATTAGAAGTAATAATGACACTTTCTCTAACTTCTTCTTCTGTTTCAGCAAGTGTAGTCCAGATTTTTGAAATAGGAATATACTTATCTGGAGTTATTTCCTCTATTATAGAATCATCTATAGAATATTTGTCTTCCAAATAATCGATTACTGAATTCAAATTTAAAATAATTTCCAAAAGTTGATTATTACTTTTTACATCACCTTTAGAAAATTTAAAATCACAAAGTAAATCCTCTGATTTCTTAGACTCAGCTGACACGACGTCAGAAAATGAAGCAGGATTAGCAAATAGCTTATCTATACACCTTTCCTCTACATCAACTACCACTTTTAAATATGTATTCAAGCCCGTTATATAACAATCAATTTTAGATGAAAATTCTCTATTTTCTCTGAAGTTAAATAAGAATTTACCATCAATGCTTTCCATTGTTAAATTTTCTATATTTACACGATTTCCTACAAAAACTTCTACGCTTCCTACTGTACTTATATAGGTATTATTGCCATCTATAATTATTTTTTCTTCTGTAAGAACATTTAATAATGGATCTAATGAAACGGGAATACCATTACTTAATTCATAGGCTAAAGAAATTTCCTTTTCTAACTCTTCAAATACTGTATTTTCAAAGATTTTTTCTACTATTTTATAAGTTGCATAAATATCCCTACCAAAACCGTCTGTTGTTGCAGGGTTTATTGGGGAAAACTCATTATTATATTTTTCAGATCCAAAGGATATATCAGCTATATCAATTAAGTAGCACTCATCATCAGATATAATTATATTCCCAGTATGTAAATCACCATGATAAATTCCTAACTGATGTAAATTAATAATATTATTAATTAGCTTTTTAGCAACTATTTTTTTAGATTCAATATTATTATCATTTACTAAATACTCATCTAAAGTTTCCCCATTAATATACTCATATATTTGATACAAGGTTGAATTACTACCAATATATCCATATTCAACATAATTGAGAGTCGAAACATTACTAGATTTTATTTTATCTATCTTCTTTTTAAACTCTAATATTCTTCTGCAATCTGCTAAGTTATTTTCATCCACATACATTGGATTCCACCACTTAACAACACAAGTTTTCCCTAAGTAATCTATTTTAAATCGACTATAATTTGCTGATTCCTTATTATTTTCATCCTCTATTGAATTAATAATACTTAGTGTGTAAAGTTCCTTAAAACTTTTATTATTTAAAAAATTCCCTTTCTGTAGCTCATTATAAAGATAGTTAAAACCACTCTCCAAATTAATACTAGTAACTTTATTAAATTCTTGCAGCATCAAATCTGCATTTTCAAATCTTTCATTTGGATCAAAGCTTAAAGATTTTTTCAACCACTCAGAAATTTTTTCATTAATATTTTCATCTTCAACAAATACAGGTATTCCATCCGTATCAGTTTTAAGAATATTACCCTTTGATAAAATAAAATAACAAATTACTCCCAATAAAAAAACATCCATTTTAAAAGGATCTTTTTTATCATCATAAACATCTTCAGGAAGATTTATAGTATTTGTTTTTAAAATCTCTCTATAATCTGATATTGTCCCTTTTTCTTTAAAATATGCAGAGAAAAATTGAGAAAATATTATTCTATCACTCACTTTCGAGTAATAAACATTATGTATTCCCAAATCTCTATGTGAAATATCTATATTATGAAGTTCAGAAATAGGTTTTAATAAAGCTCTAACTATATCGTATCTTTTCTCAACCGAATAAGATTCAAAATCTTTGACTATACCCCCAATTCTTTTTTCGGTTTTTCTTATTTTATATAATTCTGACGTATCATTTAATATTTCGTCCCTTTTAATAACAACTAGAGGGTCAAAAAAATAATCCCCCAACTTTTCATTCAAGCCTTCGACATATGATTTTAGTCTATGTTCTCTTAATATTATTTCTGACCATAAATCTTGTGAAGCATATTTACTACCTAGTTGATCAAAGTCCCAACGCCTCAAAATAGCAATATCTTTTGTTTCTTTATGAAAAGATTCAAATTCTTCAAACAGTTTTTTGGGGTGAATATAGTCACTTTCTTTTTTTGCTTGATAGTCATGATATTCATAATCTAAAGCTTTAACCTTCTTACCCAAAAAGAATTCGTCAAATACTTTTCTTGAATTTTCTGTATTAGGTCTATCATAGTTATACTTTGTAAAAATTCCATCAATGTTTGGAACTTTTTGAACAAAATCGTCATACTTACTTGAAAGGTTTAGAAAATCTTGTAGATTGTGGGTATATTCTTTTTCACTAGTCGTCAAATTTTCTTTGGTACAACTACCACATAGAACTACATGTGCTTCTACATGTGGAGAATAACCTCTTAGCTTATATTTCAACTCAGCTGCTAATAAATTTCGAATTCTTTGTGCATGAGTTCTTTTGATGTCGTATGGACTTTTACCTCTGCATTGCTTATTGACATACCATTTACCCTCAGAGCTTGTTAGTTCACCATTCCACTCCTTTAGCTCAACGACTAAGACTCTATCATGGGTAACAATTAAAAGATCAATTTCCATTGAGCCTTGATTATCAGCCAAAACAATACCTGCATAACCTTTCCAAGATGATCGGAAACTGTTTTCAATAAGGCTAATTGCATTTAATTCACTTTTATGTAATCCAGCACCCCCTAAAATTTTAATTTCCAATTTTTAAACCCCTTTTATTAATTGAAATTAGAATATTGATTAGTTTATCAATTTTTCATTGTTTTTTTTATAGATTACTACCAATTACTTAACACCCTCTTTTTAGTGCCTAATTGATAATTAAAAAAGGCTACTCCTAAATGGATGTAGCCTTTAATGTTTTGAGAACTTTACTGTTCATTTTTTACGCCTTTATTGGCTGCTCAATTTTTTCATGCTGACTTAAGCCATATTCCACTTCGTAATTGCTGTCGTAGACTCAGCTTTTTCTCGTCTAAGATGGAAGAACGAGACACTAATATTTTTCATGTCCGTGTGAACATTAGCCAGATTGCAAAGTACCTAGCAACTTCATATAAGTAATTTTCTTCAGTGACCAAACTTCAGAATACTTATACTTTATCAATCATGGTCTAGTTTGAGCGACCAAGCCCAAACATAAGAATGCGACCAAGCATTCTCTTAACCTTCTTCTAACATATTACCGAACATATTCTCATATGTGCCGACTCAGGCTTTCGCAGTGAGCAATCTGATGAATCAGACTGTTTTAGGATTCGCTTTAAGCTAGCTATCTCACTTAATACCCATCTCTTTATGAAGATAGGTATCACAACTTCCACAGGTATAACCTGCTTTATATGCGCTACTTGCCATCGCTCCCACACTGCATAAATTGACAGACTTTTAACCAATTTAAGTCCTCTATACAGTGCTTCCCAAGTTATTTCAAAGTGTCTTAACGTGCAGACCGTTTATCCTCTCGCTTGCATACATACTTCCTGTTTCCCCCAACCGTAGTTCCTTAGTTTTATCGGGATATGATGTATACATAACTTTATAAAGGGTAAAACTCTTACACTCCAATCAGCATCTATCGATTAATGCCGTTACACGTTTAAGCTATCCAGCGACCCACCCTGCTTGCGCCAGATGGTGCCGACTTCTCCACCGTTAGGCTCGAAGTCCTAGTACCTCACGGTACTCTCAGCAGCCATCGTGATTGGAAATGAGCATACTTTTCGCAAGTTGATCAATCTTGCCTCGATCAAGCATACACACTCAGCTATTAACGGAGACTAGCGCACATCCTGTGCTGCTCCTTACTGTTTCACCTTGAACAGGGTTTCAACTTAAAACAGATAGTTTCAAATCTAATCTGGCTATTCCTAACCAGATGACCATTTCGGAATAAATTCCTTATAGGCTCCCGTGTCCTTGTCGCCCAACAACTTTATATGCAATGCATATAGGAACTCTTAAATCCAAGTTGAATGAACGGATAGAAGAAGAGCATTGCAGCCCTTCAGCCCCCGTTGCAACGTACCGAGCGAGGTTTCCCCAGCAGTCCGCTACATCGGCAGTACAAGAATGGTTAGTTCAGGTACTCATGGCAATATGTATCAAAGTTTTGAATGGTGGTCTTAAGCCCATCCAAAACTTCAAAGAAGAAAATTAAGGATGGATGGTCAGTCCACTATTCGATTGATAATTTCATATTAGTACATCTAATTTTAAATATCAATAATATTGATAATAAATTTAAAATAATATAAATTTAACTTATGAAGTTTGTGTCGTTATTAGGAACTACTTAATTGCCACCTTACAAAGTGTGGTGACCATTCATAAAGCTATGGCTTTGCCATAGCGGTTTTGAGCAAAGCTCAAAAGTAAAAAAAGCCTTAATTTAGACGAATTCTATTGTTGACTGACATAAACATAGAGACGGGATTCCACAGGGACAAAGTGGATTGTTGATTTACAGCAAAACTATATTGTTGGATGACAAAAAATGATTGATTACAGCCCTCATACGAAATACACGGCACAGAAAATTCAGGACAAAGTCACTCGTGGCGCTTACTTCTATTCGTCATTTAGTGTGGATAATGGAATTAGTTCAACTACAAATAATGAGAAACTGATCAATAAATTAACTGTCAGGTATGGTCTGAATTTAACAAGTCGGCAGAGAAACTATCGTCTTAAAACAGGTAAGCCAATTGCAGACCTTATTGTTCAGGATGTGATATATGAAAATAGATGGCAATTCATTTTGCTTATCACCACACCCAACAGCCATAAGCATAGCAAACAGCCAGATCCCTCAAATAATCACCCTCAGCAGATCTGCAAGGAAAAAATTTTTGAAGTGGAGAAGATGGCATTTGATAAAGAGAGTGTTAATTCAGAAATCAATTTGATTCATGAATACTTCAATGATGAAGAACCTTTAAAATTTGTGATGAACAAACCGCACTTTGAATTAGATTTTGCTGGCTGTTCAGCAGAGCTGGTCAGGATGACCCATAAAAAATATAAGCCTAGTTCTGAAAAATTTTACAGAGTACCTAATAAGACTTTTAGCTGGACTTGGCGATGGAAAAAAGAGGTTGTTGAGCAGAAGAAAAGAGATTTGATAAACATTATAAATCGCTATGTTTCCCAAGTAGATAAAACAAGACCTCATCAGGACTTACTAAACTGGCAGTCTTATTTTCAAACCTATGCTGTTTTTAGGGGAATGAGGCAGCAGGTAGGACGTATCCATACCTTCGGAAAATTATTTTTCTATAATCGCAGCAAACAAAGATGGGAAAATAAGCAACTCCCCTCTATGAAATTGTATTTTCTGCCACGTTACAGACTATATGCACAAAGTTATGATGAATACTGCATAAGAAGAGATGTTTATACTCATTTTGGAAAAGAGCTTCCAAGAGAAATAGCTAAAGATGGAGATTGGGGGAAAATTGAAGAGTTTCTAGACTAATTTAAACTTTATGATCACTTCTTTAAAATGTTAAAAATAAACCAAATAGAGTATTCATTTTTATATAAAAAAACATTAATGTTAGATTTAATAAAAATATATACTTGAAATCAAATGATTGAAGAAATTGATACGCAGATACAAGACAACTTAAGAGAATGTCAAATAAAAAGTATTGAAGTAATTGCAAAGTATTTAAGATCAAAAAGTGAAGGATCTTGTTTAATTAGTTTACCAACCGGAGCAGGTAAGAGTGGCGTAATTTGTACAGTAAGCCACAATTGTAAATATAAAAAAATACTGGTTGTCACGCACAGAAGAGCGGTATGTGATCAGTTATATAGACAATTAAAAGGCAAATTTTTTGAAAAGATTTTACCTCCAGAATTTGATCATAAGTCATTTATAAAAAAAGACATTTTTAATAATATTAATGATATTTCAAAAGATGGTGTTTATTGTACTACCTTCCAAAAAATTACTAGTTTAAGTGAAAGTGAACTATTACTATTAAAAAATTCTTTTGCTCTCATTTTGATAGATGAAGGACATGCAGAACCATCTCCTAAATGGGGCGCTACTATAAGAGAACTAGTAGCTAAAAAAATAATTATTACAGCTACACCATATAGAAATGATCTATTTAGTTTCGATATAGATGTTAAGCATAGTTATATCTACACATATAAAAAAGCTACTGAAGATAACGTTATTGTTCAACCTTGTTTTGACATTATTAACATGAATCAATTAACTCAAAAAATTAGAGAGTTAAAAGAAGAACAACCAGATTCAATTTGTATAGTTAAGTGTAAAAACTTTTCAGATATTCAAGATTACTTTAATGAATTTACCTCTACATTTCGAACAGTAGCTATTCACGATCAATATGAAACTAATCCACTAGATCATAAGTATAATTATGTTCCACAAAATTTAGCCGAATTAGGATATGAGGTCTTAATACATCAACGAAAGCTTGATGAAGGTATTGATATTCCAGAAGCAAAAATTTTAATTCTTACTTATCCTGTTGGAAGCGGTAAAGAATTGGTACAAACTATAGGCAGGATTGTACGGATCTATAAAAATTATAAACCTACTGTACTCGAGGTTGGAGCAGAAAAAAATTTTAATTTATGGAAAAATTATCTTGAATTCGATGATTATCTTACAAATGAGAAGTCAGCTGCTAGATTTTTAAATACCCTTAATACAGCAAATTTAATTGATAAATACTTAGATGCATTTCCTGATAGAAGTTATTTTGAATCTAATTATCGGAAAAAATTTAATTTTAAAGAGTTTAATCCTATTGAATCTTTAGAAATTCCTTTAGCTTCAGTTTGTTTTTATAACAAATTGGAAGATTTCAATCTATATGATTGTTTGGATAAACTACATTGGGATTTTACTAGAGAAGGTGCCTTATCTAAATATGACTCAGAATTAGGTGTAATAACAGCAGTATGTTTTAATAACTCTAAATTTTTAAAGGATAGTCTATTCTTTGAGCCTTCATTAGAGATATTAATAGTTAAAGAATTAGACGATATTGTTGCTATTTTTGATAGTAGCGGCCGTAAATTTAATGATAGAGATGAACTTAAAATTGGTAGAGCGATTAATGTAGATCAATTATTTACAGTAGTATCTTCAACTAAAAAAACTATAACAAAACAAGCTAATACTAGAGCTTTACAATATAGTTTAAGCCGTGCTGAAGGGATTGCTCTTAAAGCAGAAAATTTAGAACTTATTAATCAAGATCAATCAAACTCTGCATATGCGATAACAACTACAGTTGTCTCAAATATCGATGATAATGATAAAATTGTTTCCTCTTATTATTTAGGAGTTGCATCCGGTAGAATTTCTGACCAGAAAAATTCTAAGTTTACTTATGCAGAATATATGCAGTGGTTAGAAGATATTAATAACCATCTTCAGTCAAATAAAAAACCAGCAAGTAATTTTCTTAATTCTTTTGCTCAAGTTGTAGATTATATTCCTACAGATGACCCAGTAGCTTGTATCTTAGATTTTACAGATAGTAAATTTTATGATTTGGAAATTGATTTTGATGGCTTTAGACAATCTATAGAGAATAATTTTATTTATAAAAAGTATAATAATGGAATTTACTTTTTTAAACTTTTTTATCAAAAAGATGATATTCTAATTAAAGAGTTAAGAAACTTCATTAAGTTTTCATTTAATGAAAAACTAGAATTAATTACTGAGTGTAATTCAGGTATTAATTTTTTCATTAATAAAGAATTAGCTGAATTGGAAGAAGTTTTTAATGAAAATACGGTTAAGCTATTATATAAAGATGGAACTGTATATTTAAATAAATATTTTTATAAGCAGGTATTACCAACTCAAAGTGGAAAAATAAATCAAAATATCATTAAAAATATTATTCCGTTGGAATGCTTAAAACATCCACAATTATCTGAAAAAGATGAGGATAATTTGACTCATAATAAATTTAGTCCTAACTCAATTTTTCATTTAATTGATCAAGTATCCAATATACATAATCCAAATGTTTTATATAGTGATTTGGGGCAATTCTATCAATATATTCCTAATGTAGATCTAGTGCTTTGTACAGATATGGGAACTGAACCTGCAGATTTTATCCTTTCTTCTAAAGAAAAAGTTGTTTTTGTTCATATAAAATGTGGAGATAGCTCTAAACGGCCTAAGTCTTCAGCTGGCGCACTTTGCGAGGTAGGAGGTCAAGCATTAAAAAATTTACATCACTTAGTAAATACCAGTCCTTTAAAGTATGGAAATATTACTAATATTCAGGGGGACTGGCCGAGCCCTACAGGAAATGATCAAGGTATTAAGCTAAATCGTATTAGATTGTTCAATAAGACTTTTAATATTGATCATATGCTTAATGAGGTAGTGTTCAAAAAACTGTGTCATTTCCTTAAACTGTTAAAAACAGGAATGATGCATTATGGCAACTACATTTGAT
>NZ_JALGQY010000049.1:0-12045 GCF_022809915.1 Acinetobacter lwoffii
CTGGCATATACAATTTAGATTGGGTGAAAGATAAACAATTAAATTGGTTAAAAAATGATTTATGAAGGAAGTCTAATCAGTATGAAGAATAACCATCATTTAGGTGGGAAAATGTAGACTAATGCTAGGGCGTGTCCTCATTTGGCTTTACACCAAATAAACATGTAAGCAATGTAAATCATAGACTGATAATTTCGTGCAAGCTTATCAAATCGGGTTGCAATCGCTCGGAAATGTTTCAATCTCGCAAACACATTTTCAACTAAATGTCTTAATTTATATAGATATTTATCAAACTCCTTATTCGATCTTTTACTATTTGATCTCATTGGAATAATGGGAATCATATCCTTGTTCTGGGCATATATTCTAATGTGCTCAGCATCATACCCCTTATCAGCAATGAGATAAGTTGCCTCGCCTACAGTATCAATCAGTTGTTTTACAACTTGACTGTCGTGGACGCCACCCCCAGTGATTTTAAAATCAATCGGTAATCCATTCGCGTCGGTTGCAAGATGTATTTTTGTTGTTCGTCCACCACGTGATTGTCCAATTGCTCTTTCGAAACCATTCCGAGCTCCACTTGCATGTTGATGCACGCGTATGTAGCTTCCGTCAATGAATACCCATTCTTGATCCAAGACGCCTCGTAATCTAAAAAAAATTTATTCCACAATCCCTTGCTTGCCCAACGATTAAAACGATTATAAGCAGTTTGCCAAGGACAAAATTCTTGAGGAATATCACGCCATGTGGCGCCTGTATGCAGTTTCCATAAGATCGCTTCCATGATATTTCTACTATTCTTTGAACGGTAGCAACCATGTAATCGCATAGTATCTTGAATTTGCTGCCAGATATCATCGGTAAGAAGAGTACGTGCCATTGAAAATATAGAAATAAAAATAACTCAAAGGAGGATTTTAAGTATTTAAAACTAATTCTTCAAATGAGGACATGCCCTAAATCAGCAGATAACAGAATTTTTTAAGTTGTCATTTACACCACTTGAAAATACAACTATATTGCATTCAAATTAGTTACAAATTACAAATAAAATGATTATCTTGATTGGAAGTCAAAAAGGTGGATGTGGTAAATCGACAATAGCCATCAACATTGCATCATATCTTGCTAAACATAACAAAGACATAGTTTTAGTTGATGCTGATCCTCAGCAAAGTTCAGCGAATTGGGTTAAAGACAGGGATAATACTGACTTACCTAAAGTGCATTGTGTACAACGCTATGGCGATATCAAAAACACTTTAAAAGACTTGGATAGTCGTTATGACTATGTTGTTGTTGATGTTGCAGGTCATGATAGTAAAGAGCTGAGAACAGCAATGCTCACAGCTCATTACCTTGTAGTACCGTTTAGACCATCTCAATTCGATCTAGATACCCTACCTCATCTCTCTGAAGTCATAGATCAAGCCAAGTCATTCAATGAAGACTTGAAACCTTTTGGCTTACTAACATTGGCACCTACAAATCCATCAGTGTCTGAAGTACAGCAAGCAAACGATTATCTCGCTGACTTCCCATTGTTCACAGCCTTGTCATCAGTAATCCATGATCGCAAGGTTTACCGTGATGTCACTGCTGAAGGCAAAGGTGTTATTGAATCCAATAATCCAAAAGCAATAGCGGAGTTTGAGGCTTTTATGGAGGAGCTTTTAGCATGATTAAGAAAAGAGAATTGGCAAAACCTTCTCCCGAAATGGAAGCCTTCATCAATGGTGCTAACGAGGAAACTACTCAAAAACTAGATTCGAAAGCACCTAGAAAATTTAAGACGCATACAATTCCAATGAACGAATATGAATATCAGTTACTCACTGAGTTGGCTGAAAAGTATGGACAAACGCATAATGGAATTATCAGATTTGCTTTGAAGAGGTTAAAAGAAGAGTGAAACTAAATAAAAATCAATTTGAAACCAATTTAGTTGTAAATTGGTTTTAATATAGGGACTGTACTAGATTCAACTTAATACAGTCCCTATAAAAATTAATGGCTAATGATGTCGAGAATTTTCTTCCATAAAATCTCAATGACTTCTTCGTGACTTATCTCATGTCTAGGATACAGGGAGCAGTCCTCCTATTATCCGACCGAGCTCCTCAATGGAGTAGGTCATTACAAATCTTGGGACAGCTCAGTAAGATTTTACTCACGGTTGCACTGCTTTTTATTGCTTGGGTGTGGTTGCTGCATTTTCCTTGGTTATGAGTATTGAAAACAACGATTGTGATGGAGATATGGGCTGTAGCTTTTGTAGTGTTGTGCGAATATTCAGGTCGTGAGGTCGATGAAGCAAGTGGCTGGATTACCTTTGTTTATTTGATTTTACACGCCTATGCAGCAGTGATTTTAGGTGTAATGCGATTATTGGTTTGGTTGTGGCAGTATGTGATTGCTTAAATGTTCTGAATGAATCCTGTCTGTATTAAGCAGCACCCCATAAATTAGTTATATATTGGTTTCTTTTTAGTTTTCAATTAGTTTCAAATAAGTTGCAATAAACAACTATTCAATCAGAGGATACTGAAATAAAAAATGCCCATAAGCACAAATGTATTCATGGGCATATCATGCTTATGGGCATTACATCATTTATGAATGACTTCGTAAACCAAACGATAGCCAATACTGCGAAGTTTGATCTTGTAGCGGTTAGGATGTCCTGACAGCTTATTTTTGGGAATACGAGGATTCTCCAAAACCTTGATCAACTTTTTCTTCAATGGTTGCTTAATGCTTGGATTCAGCTTGTTCCATTCTGCTAATGCTTCTTCTAAAAAGTCTAACTTATAGGTCATCAATATTTACTCGAACGCGTTTCTGATTCGCACGAGCATCTGCAATCTTATTCAGTTCCAATTCTTCTAGTTGCTCCATCATCGTTTCATATAGATCAGCAGGAACACAGTAAAACGCTGGTGTATTACGATTGAGGATTGCGACAGGCTCACCTTTGCCTGCCAAAACTGTATCCATCGGACTCTTTTTGAGTTCAGTAATACTTGCAGTCATTCGCGCATGGATTAGTTGAGTCATGGTTAAGCCTCTATAGAGTAGTGTTTGGCGTCTAGGTGAATTGCTACAAGTGATGCAGGAACAATAGCATACTTAAAAGCATGATTAAATGTACTTTTAAAGACTCTTACAAGAAACATAAATGAATACTAAAAGAGCAATAGATTTTTGAATGTGTAGTTGATATTCCTAATCGTTGATTCGGCTAAAGGCAACTGCCTAGATAATGCTGCAATGGAGAGCTTCTTTGGAATACTAAAATCAGAGGGTTTCTATGGTGAGGAATTTAAATCAGTTGATGAGTTGGAGCGAAAGGTGACATGTTTATAGAGAATCTTAAATAACTAATTTCAAAATCATGCGATAACTCACCATCAAAAAAGCCCATTTTTAAAATGGACTTTCTGAAAATCGCCTATGCGATAACTCGCCAACACTTGGGCTTACACGAGGTCAAAATGGATCTACAAATCGCCTATACGATAACTCACTTCAGTCAGACGAATTTTAGTGAAGTCAGAATTTCTATAAATCGCCTATGCGATAACTCACCATAACCAAGTGGCTCATTCACCTCTAGTGATTCTATAAATCGCCTATGCGATAACTCACTTCAATTGACAGGTGGTGCAATGTCAATAGGATCTATAAATCGCCTATGCGATAACTCACTTCAATTGACAGATGGTGCAATGTCAATAGGATCTATAAATCGCCTATGCGATAACTCACAACAATATTAAGAATATATAATGTGATTAATTAATAATTTACAGTTTTTTATGCAAAAAATCAAAAAAAATTTAATGAAAAAAATTTAAATATATTCAATAACTTGAATCGTGAATTAAAAAATTAGGTGATTTTATAGAACTTTACGCGAAACTTACAAAGAAATTCCTATAAGAGATGTTATGTAAACTTGGAGTATGCTCTAAAGCTACACTAAAGTGTTGATCTAAGAAAAAGTATCAATTTTTATCTACCCTTTGTAAAATTTATATCACTTAAGCGCAATCCCAATAAAATAAGCATGTACAAAATAAAAGTAGCTGTCTTTAACTGCTATTTTTGATGGTTGTTCAAATCCATTTCTTCAAGGGAACATCATTGACTCAAATTTTTATTTGCAGAAGTGTCCTATATTTTCTTTCAAATTGCGGCTAGGGTGGATATAAAAGGACCTAGCTGCTATCATTGCCCCCGAAATCCTCCAAAATAGATATCTTTCTTAATATGACACTTACGCCACCATAAGTTTATTTACCTCTTAATTCAGTAAATAACTCATCACTGTCTAGTGATGAGGTGTAGTAGCTTGTGTGTCATATATCACATCACTAGCCTTTCCTAAAATTTAAAAAAATAGGCTATTTTCATGTTATCCACTATTCGAGAACAATGGTTCTCCAATATTCGCGGGGATGTTCTTGCGGGTATTGTTGTTGCTTTGGCTCTAATTCCTGAAGCAATTGCCTTCTCCATCATTGCAGGTGTCGATCCTAAAGTCGGGCTATATGCTTCATTCTGTATTGCAGTTGTGATTGCTTTCGTAGGTGGTCGCCCTGGTATGATTTCTGCTGCAACTGGTGCAATGGCTTTATTAATGGTCACACTGGTTAAAGACCATGGTCTGCAATACTTATTAGCAGCCACAATTTTGACAGGATTTATTCAAATCCTAGCAGGTTATCTAAAATTAGGTGCTCTGATGCGGTTTGTATCAAAGTCAGTCGTGATTGGCTTTGTGAATGCCTTAGCTATTCTAATTTTTATGGCTCAATTGCCTGAACTCACCAATGTGACATGGCATGTCTATGCGATGACAGTTGGAGGTTTAGCTATTATTTATCTATTCCCTTATATCCCAGTGATAGGGAAGCTTTTACCCTCTCCTCTCATTTGTATTGTCCTCCTTACGCTCTTTGCCTTGTTCATTGGTTTAGATGTAAGAACCGTAGGCGATATGGGGCAATTACCAGATACGCTACCAATTTTCTTACTTCCTGATATTCCTTTAAATCTTGAAACTTTAGCTATTATTTTGCCTTATTCACTGGGATTAGCAGCCGTCGGTTTGCTTGAATCTATGATGACCGCAACAATTGTGGATGATTTAACCGATACCAATAGTGATAAAAACCGTGAGTGTAAAGGACAAGGTGTTGCCAATGTCGCATCTGGCTTTTTAGGCGGAATGGCAGGCTGTGCCATGATTGGTCAATCCATTATTAATGTGAAATCTGGTGGACGTACCCGTTTATCATCATTTAGTGCTGGGGTCTTCCTGTTAATTATGGTGGTGTTTATCAGTGACTGGCTCAAAGTCATTCCAATGGCTGCACTGGTTGCGGTCATGATCATGGTAGCAATCGGAACATTTAACTGGGATTCATTACGAAATATTCGCCAATATCCAGTTTCTAGCAATATCGTGATGATCGTTACAGTCGTCGTGGTCGTTGCAACACATAACTTGGCTTATGGCGTATTAGTCGGTGTACTTCTTTCTGCATTATTTTTTGCCAATAAAATTGAACGCTACATGGCAATTCAGTCCGAATTTAATGAACCTGAAAATACCCGTATTTATACGGTAACAGGTCAAGTGTTCTTCAGCTCAGCAGATAAATTTACTTCTGCATTTGATTTCAAAGAAGCACTTTCAAAAGTTGTGATTGATGTTAGCCAGGCTCACTTCTGGGATGTGTCTGCGGTCGCTGCCGTAGATAAAGTGGTCATTAAGTTTAGACGTGAAGGAACAGAAGTCGAACTTATTGGAATGAATGAAGCCAGCAAAACCTTAGTCGATAAGTTTGGTATCCATGATAAGCCAGATGCTTTAGATCGCTTAAATATCCACTAAGAGGGATGAATTATGTCAAAAATTATTGCATGTATTGATGGATCATTAGCAACAAATACCGTTTGTGATTATGCAGCTTGGTTTAGCGATAAACTTAGTTCACCGCTTAAGTTATTACATGTTATTGATAAGCCAAAAGCGAAAGCACCACAAGATTTAAGCGGTGCAATCGGCTTGGGAAGTCGAGAAACATTGCTAAATGAGTTGGTTGAACTTGAAGAGCGTAAGGGGAAGATTGAGCTAGAGCATGGCCAAATTCTTCTTCGGGAAGCAAAGAATTATCTATTGGAGAAGTTCTCTATTGATGCTCAAAGTTTTCAACGTCACGGCAGTCTTTTAGAAACAATTATGGGAATGGAAGAAGACATTCGAGTTCTTATTATGGGGAAGCATGGAACTGAAACCGAGCATGATTCCAGTAAAGTTGGAACCCATATTGAAAATGTTGTTCGTGCCCTTCATAAACCCGTATTAATAACATCTGCACCCTTTAGTCCACCTAAGTCTTTTTTAATTGCTTTTGATGGAAGTCCTACTGCACGTATTTGTGTAGACAAAATTGCAAATAGTCCTTTATTAAAAACCCTGACAGCTCATGTGGTATATGTTGGTAAGCCAAATAGTGATATGACATCTCAAGTTACTTGGGCAAAAGAGCTGCTTGCAAATAATGGTTTTAATGTAATTGATATCGTACTTGAAGGTGATGTCGATAAATCAATATTAGATTACCAAGAGAAAAACGCTATTGATATGATGGTGGTTGGTGCATATGGTCACTCAAAGATACGCCAGTTTTTTATTGGGAGTACGACGACCAAATTGTTGTCAAGCTCAATAAAACCTGTACTTTTATTGAGATGACCCTAAAGCCTTGAATAGATTTTTTATCTATTCAAGGCTTGGTATTTATAATTAGGTAGGGCGACTAAAATTATGAAAATGGAATTACTTTAACTCACCTGATATAGCTGAAGCATGAAAGTAAAAGAATTGGCTTTAAAATCATCTAAGGGAGTAGATAGCTTATTTTTCTAAAGAATTTTTAGTATCAACTTCGTGTAGATAAGCAACGATTTCATCCACTGTGGCTCTCGCTGCCCTTGAAACACCCACCAGTGTCGCTGAACCAAGTCCGGTCCATTCACCATATCCTACTAACCATAGGTTAGATTGTTTGACTGATCTGCTTCCTTCAACCAGTATCGTATTATTTTCCTCTACTATTCCAAGTGGCTTTAAATGGTCTAAAGTCGCTTTAAATCCAGTACACCAAATCACTGCATCAACCTGTTGAAAAGATCCATCTTCCCAAATCACGCCATTTTCCGTAAAAACCGAAAATGGGCGCTCACTATGTAAAACGCCTCGTGCACGTGCATCTTTGACTGAATCAATCATGACAATATCACCCAGACCGCCAACAGGCTGATCTATTGTACGGCCTTCTAATTGTGCCTTTAAACGCTCTGTCGCACGTAAAAACAGTACACGGCCATCAACATCATCTGCTAAAAATTGAGGAGGTGTTGGCGTGATCCAAAGAGTGTCTGCCACTTGGGAAACTTCAGCCAAAATTTGTGCTCCAGAATTTCCACCACCGACTATCATGACGTGCTTATCTTTAAAAAGTTCTGCATTTTGATAATGGGCGGAGTGTAATTGCAGACCTTTGAAATTTTCTTGGCCAGGGTAAGATGGGATATAAGGATGACTCCAGGTGCCCGTTGCACTGATTACAGCCTTGGCTCTCCATGTCTGTTCACCTGCATGCACACTCAATACTTCTCCTTCGCTTTTGACGTGATCAACATATACAGGACGAATAATCGGAAAGTGGTAACGCTGCTCATATTGCTGCAAGTATTCAATAACTTCTTTCTTGGTCGGATACGTTTGTTCTGTATTCGGCATAACCCAACCAGGTAAGGAACTCCAGCTATTCGGTGAAAACAGACGCAAAGAATTCCAAGCATGTAACCAGGCTCCACCTGCTTGATTTTGATCATCTAAAATAATAAATGGTATTTTTTTTCGCTTTAAAAAATAAGCTGTAGATAAAGCTGCCTGTCCACCACCGATAATGATGACATCAGTTTCCGTCTGTTTCTGATTCAAAGCCTTTTCCCCTTTTATTTTTTCTTTAATATAAAAACCCAATCCTGAAGACTGGGCTTTTACAATATTCACTATATTTTTATGACAACATCAAAATCAACTTAAACTATCAAGATATTTTTCAGCATCTAATGCAGCCATACAACCAGAGCCTGCTGAAGTAATCGCTTGGCGATAAACTGAATCAGCCACATCACCGGCAGCGAATACACCTGGCACTGAAGTAGCAGTGGCATTCCCCGCTGTTCCGCTTTGGATCTGAATATAGCCATCACGTAACTCAAGTTGCGCTGAAAACATCTCAGTATTTGGTTTGTGACCAATTGCCACGAATAAACCCTGTACCTCAATATCTTGCTTTGATCCATCTACAGTGGATTTTAAACGCACTCCAGTTACTCCGGTGTTATCGCCTAACACTTCATCCACTTGATTGTTCCAAAGAATGCTAATTTTGCCATCTTTCTGTTTTGCAAAAAGATGGTCTTGTAGAATTTTTTCAGAACGCAATGAAGCTCGGCGATGCACTAAAGTCACGTGAGCTGTAATATTAGACAGGTAAAGCGCCTCTTCAACCGCAGTGTTACCACCGCCTACAACCATCACCTTCTGGTTCTTATAGAAGAAACCGTCACAAGTTGCACAGGCACTTACACCTTGCCCCATGAATTTAGCTTCAGACTCAAGACCTAAGTATTGTGCCGTTGCACCTGTGGCAATAATCAGGGCATCACAGGTGAATTCTTCCATATCGCCTTTCAGCACGAATGGACGAACGCTTAAATCCACTTCACTGATATGGTCATAGACGATTTCGGTACCAAAACGTTCCGTATGCGCTTGCATACGTTCCATGAGTGCAGGGCCTGTTAAACCTTCTGGATCACCCGGCCAGTTATCGACTTCAGTGGTCGTGGTTAATTGACCACCGAGTTGTAAGCCTGCAATTAAAGTAGGTTTAAGATTAGCCCGTGCTGCATATACCGCAGCGCTGTAACCCGCGGGACCTGAGCCAAGAATGATTAATTTAGAATGTCTCTTTTGCATTTAAGATCACCTGGCAGTTTACAAACTGCGCTGATTGACACGTTTAGATAATTCTTCAGCTGATTCCTTACGTTCTGAATAACGATCTGTCAGGTATTTGCTTTGTCCACGAGTCAGTAGGGTGAACTTAAATAACTCTTCCATCACATCCACAATCCGGTCATAGAAAGCCGAAGGTTTCATTCGTCCATCTTCTTCAAACTCCAAAAAAGCTTTTGGAACTGAAGACTGATTTGGAATGGTGATCATCCGCATCCACCGCCCCAAAATACGCATCTGGTTCAGGCTGTTAAATGACTGTGATCCGCCACTGACTTGCATCAAGGCAAGAGTTTTACCTTGGGTTGCACGGATTGCCCCTCCTGCCAGTGGAATCCAGTCGATTTGAGATTTAAAGATTGAACTCATAGAACCATGGCGTTCAGGTGAACACCAGACCATGCCTTCTGACCATGCTAAAAGCTCATGCAGTTCTTTTACTTTGGGATGCTCAGTATCCGCATCTTCTGGTAAAGGAAGCCCTTTAGGATGAAAGATTTTTATTTCCGCCCCAAAATGCTCAAGGATTCGACCGGCTTCAAGAACTGCAAGGCGACTGTAAGAACGTTCTCGATTAGAGCCATACAGCAGCAAAATTCGCGGAGGATGAGCAAGTTCTTTGGCTTGAACTTTTTCAAAGGTGGGTTGCTCAAGAAGATTTAGATCTACATTTGGGAGATTCATAGAGTTAGGCCTCTTTAAAAACTTTCTTTCTCAGCCAGAGTGAAACACTCACCAAGGCAATCAACACAGGAACTTCGACCAGTGGGCCAATAATCGTGGTAAAAGCAACAGGCGAAGCGATACCAAAAGTTGCAATCGCTACTGCAAGTGATAATTCAAAATTATTCCCCGCTGCGGTAAATGCAATTGCTGTGGTCTTAGGATAGTCATTGCCCATCCATTTACTCATAAAGAAGCTGATGAAGAACATTAAAACGAAATAAATGGTTAAAGGAATCGCGATGCGTAAAACTTCAAGCGGAAGACTCACGACATCACCGCCTTTTAGGCTAAACATGGCCAGAATGGTGAACAGCAAAGCCATTAAACTCAGCGGACTGATTTTCGGAATGAACTTGGTTTCATACCATTCCACGCCTTTCTGTTTCACCAAAATCCATCGCGTTAAGAAACCTAATAAGAACGGAATACCAAGATAAACCAGAACAGCATGGGTGATGGTCCAGAAATCGACATTAATGACCTGCGAAGCGACACCAAAATAGGGTGGAAGGAAGGTCAGGAATAACCAGGCATAGGTACTGAAAAATAGAATCTGGAAGATGCTGTTAAAGGCAACTAATGCTGCAACATATTGATTATCACCACACGCCAAGCCATTCCACACCAGAACCATGGCAATACATCGAGCAAGACCGATCAGGATGACACCGGTCATATATTCTGGATAACTATGTAAAAATATGATTGCCAGGGCAAACATGAGTACTGGCGCGATCAGCCAGTTTTGTACTAAGGATAAAGTAAGGGTTTTCTTATCCTTAAACACTTGTGGCAAAGTCGCATAGTTCACTTTTGCCAGTGGTGGATACATCATTAGAATAAGACCAATCGCGATTGGAATATTCACTGAATCAATGCTTAATTTATCGAGTGCGACAGAAGCCTGAGGAAAGAAGTTTCCGATGGCAATGCCTAAGGCCATGGCAATAAAAATCCATAGCGTCAGGTTGCGATCTAAAAAAGATAAGCGTTTTTCAGACATTTCACTTACTCAACGTTCGAAATTTGATTAATTGCTGCAATCAATTCTGAGCGAGATAGTTTATCTACATTAAGTTTAAATAAAGCATCTAAGCGACGATTGATATGTTCAACAGTGCTCATAAAGGCTTTCATTTTTTCTTCTTTATTCACGTCTAAGTGTGAAGGATCAGCCAAGCCCCAATGTGCCTTGATTGCTCCACCCAAATAAAGTGGACATGCTTCTTGAGCAGCAGAATCACATACTGTGATCACAACATCAGGTTGATATTGTTCACAATCATTAATCGTTTTACTCCATAAACCTTCGGTAGATAATCTTAAGTTTTCAAGGGTTTCTAAAGTTAGCGGGTGAACTTGACCTGAAGGCTTACTCCCAGCGCTATAGGCTTTCCAACCTTCTGGTGCTCGGCTATTAAACAAAACTTCAGACAAAATGCTACGGCAGCTATTTCCAGTACATAAAAATAAAAATTTCATTGAATTACTCACAATAACTATTTACAGAAAGGGGGTGTTGATCATCCAGCTTTGATTGAGATTGAACCGTCTTCAAAATATCTAAAATTTCATAACACCAGTTGGCCAATTTTGGATTGATACTGTAGTAAACCCATTGGCCTTGTCTGCGATCTTGAAGTAGCCCTGAAGCACGTAAAAGGGCTAAATGTCTTGAAATTTTAGGTTGACTGAGTTGTAGTTTTTCAGTCAAATCACATACACATAATTCTTTATTTTCAACAATTAATGTCACTATATTGAGACGTGTTTCATCTGATAAGCATTTAAAAAAATTAACTTGATCCATATAAGTCTCCTTCACATTCTTTCCATTCAAGAGATGAGAAAGTGCTATTTAATTCTTAGGCCATTTTCATCAATAATTTTTTCACCATCTTCTTTGCTAAATGCGCCTTTCTGAGGAAACGGGAGAATATCCAAAACAACTTCAGAAGGACGACACAAACGTGTACCTAAATCCGTAACAACGAATGGGCGGTTAATCAAAATAGGATGTTGAAGCATAAAATTTAAAAGCTGTTCATCAGACCAATCTTCCCGAACAATTTCTAAATCAGAATATGGAGGTACATTTTTACGAATTGCTTCTCTAACACTTAAACCGGCACTGTTGCAAATAACCACGAATGGTAAGCTGAAGACTGTTTTAGCTAAAGGTGCAGCATATGAATCCTTTCCAT
>NZ_JALGQY010000050.1:0-10566 GCF_022809915.1 Acinetobacter lwoffii
TGCTGGCATATACAATTTAGATTGGGTGAAAGATAAACAATTAAATTGGTTAAAAAATGATTTATGAAGGAAGTCTAGTATGTACATTCATTATTAAGTTCGGAAAAGGGTGAAGTGACTGACCTTGAGTTCGAAGTGATTCATAGCATGCATCAGCATGAACTGATCACTAAAAATGTGGAAACGACCTTAGAGCAAAAGTGGACCTTGGGAGAAAGGCTCGCCGATAAAATTGCAACTTTTGGTGGAAGCTGGACTTTTTTGATTTGTTTTGCAATCTTCTTGGGGCTGTGGATTACGATAAATACTGTGGTGATGGTGACACAACCTGCCGATCCTTATCCATTTATTCTGTTGAATTTAATTCTGTCCTGTCTCGCGGCGATTCAGGCACCTATTATTATGATGAGCCAGAACAGACAGGAAGCCAAAGACCGCTTACGTTCGCAAAATGATTATCAGATCAACTTAAAAGCCGAACTGGAAATTCAGCATTTGCATGAAAAATTAGATCATCTGTTGCTGCATCAATGGGAACGGTTGGCGCAAATTCAGGAAATCCAGCTGGACCTGCTTTCTGAAATGAGCAAAAAAGATTAAAGGATGCTGTGGGGGACTCTCTATTATTTTATAGAGCTTATAAGTAATAAGATCGCTATATGCCTTGAGTTACTATTATCTCGCTCAAGATTTGACACATATTAAAAAGCCCACAAATGAGTGGGCTCAAACTGAAACCGTCTTATTTAAATAAAATAACTGGTTTTGGTCATCAACTTGGAAATGCCGGTCATGGCGATCTTGACTGGAACGGGTAAATCTACACCGCCAGCGTTTAAAGCTGTATCCCGATGATGCAGTTCATCTTCATTCATCTGTTCCAAGATACGACGAGAACGTTCATCCTGCGGTGGCAACTGACTAATATGATGTTGTAAATGCATGCTGACTTGACGTTCTGTTTCAGCCACAAAACCCAGACTGTATTTATCGCCTGCGATTCCGGCAATTGCACCCATACCGAAGGAAAGACCGTACCAGACCGGATTGAGCAGACTGGTATGGCTATCCAGTTCTTTTAAGCGGTTTTCACACCAAGCCAGATGATCCTGTTCTTCAATCGCTGCCTGTTCCATTTCGCGACGTACATTCGGGAGTTTCGCCGTCATCGCCTGACCATGGTACAGCGCCTGTGCGCAAACCTCACCACTATGATTGACCCGCATTAAACCTGCCACATGACGTGCATCACTGACGGTTAACTGTGTTTCTACCGGTTGGGCCGGATTTTCACGTTGGGCCGAAGTCGTGCCCGGGACTAGACTGCGTAATGCCTGGTCAAAAGAGTGAATCAGTTTATCGAGACCTGTATATTGACGCATGAATTAATCCTCCAAGGGCGCTTTTGCAGTTTTGATCATTGGTTTCAGCCGGTAAAGTAGCCAGAGAGTAAACAGGCCGCTTAATACTGCGGTAATACAAAAAAGTATTTTAAGATCAAGCTCTAAAACACTTAAAATAATAATCGAGAATATAGCAGAAGATACCATGAAAACGGCATTCAAAATGTTATTTGCTGCAACCACCCGCGCACGATGTGAGCGAGGCGAATGCGCCTGCATCATGGCATACAGCGGAACAATATAAAAACCACCACTAATGCCGAGCAAGGTGACAGCCAGCATGACATGATAATAACTCCAGCCTTGCTGAAACACTTCGGCCAGACCGATTAACTCGCCGCTACGTACTGGCACAAAGGCCAGACTTGCGGCCAGATACAGGGCAAAGATCACCAGACCAATCGCACCAAAAGGCACCATTTTGATATTGACTTCACTGCCACCAATTTTTCGGCATAAATATGACCCTAGTCCGATTCCGACAGAAAAGAACGTCAGCAATAGACTGGCGACATTTTCCGAGGCATGCAGATTTTGCAAGGTCAGCTGTGGAATTTGGGTTAGATAGGTTGCACCATAAAACCAGTACCATGAATTGCCCAGTAAAATAGTAAAAACCAAAGGTAAGCCTTTGGCATATTTCAAGGTCTGCAAGCTGGTGCGAAAAAAATTCCAGTCGACTTGCAGCTCAGGTGCGGGAATGCTTTGTTTCAGGATATAACGACTGGATATATAACCAATCAAGGCGATGCTGATGATGGTTAAACTGATCCACATCAGGTTGCCGGCGGAAGCTGCAATGACTGCACCGCCCAGAATCATACCGAATAGGATTGCCAGAGAAGTTCCGGACTGAAACAGGGCATTGCCGGACATCAGTTCATTCGGTTTCAGGACTTCAGGTAAAATCGCATATTTGATCGGGCCAAAGAAAGTGGAATGGGTGCCCATCAGGAACAGGGCAAATAACAGAATCCATAAATTGCCCATGAGGAAACCGACAGTTCCCAGCAACATAATGGCAATTTCCAGAAGCTTGAGATAGCGAATCAGCTGTGAACGTTCGTATTTGTCGGCAATCTGTCCGGCAGTGGCTGAAAAAATAAAATAGGGCAGGATAAACAGTAACGCCGCCAGATTATTCAAGGTACTGATGCTGGCGGATTGCTGTTGAATCCAGCCATAAGTGATCACCAGCAGCAATGCCTGTTTAAATACATTATCGTTTAATGCACCAAAAAACTGCGTCAGAAACATCGGTAAAAAGCGCCGAGAAGCTAACAAATGTTCATTTTTGTTCATATCGGACGTGCTACATTAAGTTTTATTAAGAAATGTCAGTGATGCGTAAACATTGGGAAAAATCATGTAAGATACTTTCTGCCATGTAAAGGTAAAAACCAATTAATTAAGTTCCTTAGCTTATATTTTTCGGTCAAATAATCAATTAAAGAATGTATTCGTTTAGAGTTTGCTATGCCTGCAAAGAAAAATTTTAAAAAAACGATGCTAAATCGCAGTATGGGGCCTCTCATACCACAGCATAGTGGTATGCAGCTGTGTATGAGCATCTTTTTTATGATGTTATCCCATCAGAGCATGGCACAAACCGAACAGCCAGAAACACCCGTAGCCATTTCTCAGGCAGAAATGGTGGACGAGCTATCTAAAGAAGCGATTCGTCAGGGGGTGGCCACGTCTGAAACTGAAGCAGAAGAAAAAATCGAAGAAGCCTTGGAGCCGGAAGTATCAGTTGACAGCATGTTGATGCTGGAACAACAGCAAAATGCAGGATCTGGTCTGGGCGAATTTACGCCGATCGAGTTTGATGATCTGGAAGATCTGCCAGTACAGACTATTGATCAGAACATGGCCAATGAAATTTATCAGGTAGCCGAGCAAGCCAAACAGGAAGCACAAAACTATCGCAATAGTCAGACCAGTGAAACGGTGGTGGCTGATATCAGCCAGCAAGAACTGCTGGAAATTAATCAGGCACCGGTCAATGTCGACCAGTTGATGCAATCGATTCAGGCAGACAGCCAGATTATTGTAAAAAATAATGAAGCCGGATTGACCTTGCCAGAAGTGCCGGGTCAGTTGGTTGCTGAGGATGATAAACGTCCGAATCTGTTCAAACGGCTATTTTATAAAATCCGTCCTCCACGTCAGATCATGACCGCAAGAGTTCCTCGAATTAGTGCAGATGTGATGATCATAAATGGGCAAGGTGTGGCGCAAAGCAACGGTATGCTGAATCGTAAAGATGTACCTGAAGGCCATCTGAATTTAAGAAATAATGTCAAAGCCAAATTATCCAGTTTTACTCAGGAGTCTTTTGGCGACTTTAATTCGGCTTTGCCGCAATTACGCACCTTGTCCAGACAGGCAGCGCAGGCAGTGGGTTATTATAATGCCCAATTCAGATTTGAAAAAATCTCTGACAGTCGGGTCCGGGTTTTTGTGACCCCAAATGAACCTGTCCTGATCAGCACTCAAAATATTGAATTTACTGGAGAAGGCGCCGAACAGCCACAATTCCAGGTCATCAGTCTTTTGCCTGAACAGGAAGAAGGCGATATTTTCAATCATGGCAATTATGAAAAGACCAAAGAACGAATCAATAATGCAGCCAATAACAACGGTTATTTTGATTCATTCTGGCGTCTGCATGATGTGAAGATTGCCCAGCCACAGAATACCGCTGATGTGAATCTGCGTTTTGAAACGGGTGACCGTTATAAATTAGGCAATGTCGATTTTAGAATGAGCGATCCTGAAAAGGAATTCCCGCTGGACCGAGACGTACTGGAAAGTCTGGTCACCTGGACAGATGGTGCAGATTATACCTTCTGGCGGGTCAATAGCCTGGCCAACAACCTGACCAACTCACGCTATTTCAACTATACCCTGGTGGATGCGATTCGCCCCGATCCGCTTGATAAAGAGCTGGAACTGGCACCCGATATTCAAAGCCTGATTGAAGAACAGCAACGGGCTGAAGATCAGGTTGCGACGACGCCACCGGCTCGCTCGGTATCCTCTTCTGAGGAAGTGACCCAGAATGTTGTGGACGAAGACCAGTTTGCCGGTAGTCGCGATCAGGAAAGTGCAAATTTAAGAACTTTGCGGGTTGAGCAGCAAACCAAAGAGAATGAACAGGATCGTTTAAAAGTACAGGCACGGGAAGAGAAAAAGATTCCAGTGATTGTGACTTTAAATGCAGACCGTTTAAACAGTGCTGAAGTGGGTCTGGGTTATGGCACAGATACCGATATCCGTTTACGTGGTCAATATCGTCGTGCCATTGTGAACAAGCGTGGACATTCGTTTGATGCCAACATGGAGCTATCAGGTATCCGCCAATCCATTGATGGACGTTATAACATTCCCTATCACCATCCGCTGAATGACTATGTCAGTATTGTGGGGGGGTATGAGCGTGAAGAGCGTGAAGGTGTCGCACAGGGTGAAGGCCTGTTGATTGAATCGGCAGTCTTAGGTGCAGACCGGATTATCAAAAATCCACGTGGTAGCTGGCAACGGACTTTCGGCGCACGTTATCGTCTGGATCGCTTGAAGCAGGATGGTTCTGTCGACTTTAACCAGATTCCTGAAGCTTTTCGCTTTAATACCGAAGATGAACAGCAATCGCTATTAGTCGGTTATGAAGTGTCACGTACCGATAGCAATCGTCGGGTCAACCCAACCAAGGGTTTCAAACAGACTTATAAAATTGAGCTGGGCAGCGAGGCTTTATTGTCTGATGCGGATATGGCCATTGTGAATGCAGGCTGGCGTTTTATCTATTCACTGGGTGAAAATGCAGATCATCAGTTTGTGGGGCGTGCCGATGCAGGCTATATTTTCACTGAAAATTTTGCCAAGGTACCGTATAACCTGAGATATTTCACTGGTGGTGACCAGAGTATCCGTGGTTTTGACTACAAGAGCCTTTCTCCTGAAATTGAGGGCTTTAAAGTAGGTGGTCAGGCTTTGGGCGTGGCTTCATTAGAATATAATTATCAGTTCAAGGAAGGTTGGCGTGCTGCGGTATTTGCAGATGCCGGAAATGCCTATAATAAAGAATTCAATAATCCGACCGAATATGGCGCGGGTGTGGGTGTACGTTGGGCTTCACCGATTGGGCCTATACGTATAGATGTAGCGACTGGACTGTCTGATGACAATTATCCGATTCGTTTACATTTCTTTATTGGATCACAGTTATAAAACATCATTTTAAAAAATAGTTATTTGGGTAGATCATGGTCGAGAACCAACCACAGCCAGAACAAGAACCACAAGATAGCGTTGTGCCGAAAAAGCGCCGTATATTCAGAAGCATCCTATTGTCGGTGCTTTTTTCGCTGATTTTTCTGCTGTCTGTGTTGGCTCTACTGTTTTCGACCAATCAGGGCAGTAAATTCCTGCTGGATCAGGTGCTAGAACGCCAGCAAATTATTCAATATGAATATGAAGGCGGTAATTTATGGCGTGGGATTATTCTTAAAAATGTGCTGGTCAGCCTGAAACCGGTCGATGTCAAAATTGATCGTGCTGATGTAAAACTGGGTTGGCGCGCGATTGTCAAAAAAGAAATTCATCTGACTGAAGCCGATGTCCTCAATCTGCAAATTATTAACAAGCGACCTTCAACGGGCGAACCATTCAAGTTTAATGCCATCCGTTTGCCTTTTATTTTGCGCGTTGATCATTTACTGCTGGATCATCTGGTGATTAAAACCCAGACCAATGCAGTCGATTTCTATAATATTGAATTAAATGAGGCACTCTGGTCCGGCACCGAATTAAATTTTGAAGATTCCCGTATGGATATGGGCTATCTGTCGGTACGTGAAGCCACGGGTAAAATGCAGTTTGAAGGCAAATATCCTCTAGATGCCACGGGCATCGTTAATCTGCCTTCCTTAAGAGACAGCCTGAATATTCATGATATTCAGGTGCGGGCACGCGGAACACTGGACACGATTCAGGCTGGCGTAGCGACCAATACACCTGATTTATTAACGGGTTGGGTTATCGTGCATCCGATGCGTCCTCAGGTACCGATGCGCGGCGAGTTGAAGTTCAAGGATTATCACTGGCCTATTCTGGCCGAACAGAAACTGTTTACCAAAGACGGCATTGCCGAGTTCAATGGTGATATCCAACGTCTAGATCTGAATGTCCAGACTGACCTGATTGGGGAAAATATTCCGCAAGGTCAGTATAGTGCGGTGATGTATACCGATCTGGTCAATCAGCTGAATATTACCGATCTGAATGGTCAGTTGATGAAAGGCGCAGTCAGCCTTGCCGGGACAGTGGGCTGGAAAGACCGGGTCAGCTGGGATTTGGCTGGGCGTTTGAATGGGATTGATCCTAAACATGAGCGCATTCCGCAAGTCGTACAAGATTTCTTGCCGCCAAGTCTGGATGCCAATATCGCTTCTGCGGGTAATCTGGAAAATGGCCTGCACCTTACCGGACTGGTTGATTTTGACCGCTATGAAAGCTGGAATCTGAAGCTGGATCAAAATCCGGTCAAGGGCAATAAAATACAACCGATGCTACTGGATGTTGCCTGGAAAAATATTGATCGCGCCGTACCTTATGTGGGCTGGCTCAGTAGTCAGTCTGGCGATGTCAAATTGGCATTGGTCGAAGGTCAGCAGAATATTCATGTGGCGACCAAAGTTGAGCAGCATGAAGAGGGTCTTTTACCTGCAGGCATGTATCAGGCCAAACTCAATCTGAACAAGAATATCCTGAATGTCCCGAGCTTTAATTACAGCGCCAATGCACAGGCAGGCAGCTTAAGCGGTAATGCACGGATTGAACTGCCACAGGAAAAACGTCAGTTAAAATGGACCGCGATATTAAATGCTAAAAATTTAAATACCCAAAGTATTGCCGCAGCTTCACCGGTAGATCGTTTGAATGGCCAGGTTAAAGCCAATGGTTATGCGCAACCGAATCAGCAGATTATTAAACTGAACAGTGTCGACCTGACCGGGCGACTGGCAGAGCAGAATGAAACTGTACGTTTGACCGGTAACAGTACCATTGCCTTGTTATTCCATAATGAAAAAGCGGGCGGCGGTTTTAGAGGGTATGCGATCAATTATGATGGTGCTTTAAACGCCAGCCAGCTTAAAGCCAGTCAGGGTCTGCTAAAACTGCGCGTTTCAGGTACCCCGGACATGTTGAAGATAAATGAATTCCGACATGATGGTGTGGCTGGCAAGATTAATGCCAGCGGTCTGGTCAATCTGGCGAATGGCATTGGCTGGGATATCAACGCATCCTTAATCCGCTTTAAGCCGCAATATTTTAATGCCAAACTGAAAGGCGAATTGTCAGGCAATGTGCAAACCCAAGGGGTGTGGTCAGATGCCTTAAAACGCATTCAGATTCAACGCTTAAATCTGGCCGGTATGCTGAATAACAAACCGGTACGTGGCACGGGTAATTTATCGGTCATCATTAATTCGAACCAGCGCGGTTTTGTACCACAGCAGTTTGAAGCCAATAACTTGTTCCTGTCTTATGCCAGCAACCAGATTCAGGCGACCGGTAATGCACAAAATCTCCAACTGAAAGTCAATGCGCCGGCTCTGTTTGAATTGTATCCAGGCTTAAGAGGTCGTGCGCAGGGCTATATCAATATGCAGGCACAGCCACGATTGCAGGCTTCAGCCAACCTGTCTATCGACAATTTTGCCTTTAAAAACCTGTTTAGCGTGCAGAAAGTTCGTGTTCGTGGACAGTTGCCAACATCGCAAAGCACACCAACTTTATTGACTGCAACGATGGATCGCCTGCGTAGTGGTTCACGCGAGATTGTACGCGGTGAGATATCATTGGCCGGTACCCGTGCTGCGCACATTCTCAAAGTGCAGGCAGAAAACCGCCTGTCAAAATTCTTTGTGCAGCTCGCCGGTGGCTTTAATGCCCAAAATAACTGGCTGGGTCAGATTCAAAAAGGTGATTTCGACTCTTTACGTGCCCGTCTGGTGCAACGTCAAAATGCAGCAGTGATTTATAACACTGCTCAATCGGATCTGTTTGTTGGTGCTCATTGCTGGATGAGTCAGCAAAGCCAGTTGTGTTTTGATCAGCCGATTAGGGTCAACAAAACCCGTGGCAGTGCCTCTTTTATTACCCAAAACCTTGATCTGGAAGATTTCAGTGCATTCCTGCCTGATGGATTGGCGTTGACAGGGAAAGTCAATGGTTATGCCAAGGCTGCCTGGGCGCAAGGTGCTAAACCTAAAATTGACGCACGTCTGGTGACGCGTAATGGTGTGGTAGGCCTATCTTCTGAAGATCCGGATTATTTGGGTTCTACACTCAAATATGATGAAGTCGGGTTGGTCGCAAAAAGCGTGACAGATGGCTTGCAACTTCGTCTGGACGTTAAAACCCCGGATATCGGAACCGGCTATGCCAATGTCATCATTGATCCATATCGTGACAGTAAACCGATGCGTGGCGAAATTGCCTTTAACCAGGTACAGCTCAAGGTCTTTAAGCCATTTATTCAGGACATCCGTAATCTGGACGGGATATTATCTTATGCCGGAAAAATTAGCGGAACTTTAACAGATCCTTTGCTTGAAGGTGAGGTTCGGGTTAAAGATGCTTCGATTAGCATGATCTCCTTGCCGGTGAATCTGACCAATGTACAACTGTATTCATCCATACGTCAGAATTCTGCCAGTATCAATGGCGCATTTAACAGTGGTCGTGGTGTGGGTAAATTAACCGGATCGGTCGACTGGAAAGGTGATCCGCGAGTGCAGTTAAAACTGCAAGGTGATAATCTGTTGATTCGTCAGGCCCCATTAATTACCGCTGTAGTGACACCTGATTTGACTTTGGACATGTATCCATTTAATAAAAAACTGAGTTTGAGTGGCACAGTCGATGTACCGCGTGCGCTGATTTCAATGCCTGAAGCCTCAGAACCTGTAGTTGGTTTATCTTCAGATGTACGTGTCGTGCGTGAAGGTGATGATCAGCTGGCGATCTTGAAGTCTGCACGTCCTTGGGATATCCGGGCAGATGTCGCCGTTTCTTTAGGGAATCAGGTGATCTTTCAGGGCTTTGACAGTCGTATTCCACTCTTGGGTCGAGTCAATCTGTCACAGCGGGGGCTGGAAACCGCAATGCGTGCCAATGGTGCAATCGGGGTATCACAGCGGGTGAAAATCGAAGCCTATGGTCAAAGTCTGGACCTGAATCGTGCTATCGCACGTTTTAATGGTGAACTTACCAATCCGACACTGGACATTGATGCCAATAAATCGGTTCAGGGTAGTACAGTTGGAGTGCGCGTAACAGGGACTGCATCGAGTCCAAGTATTCAGATTTATAATGATGCAGGCCTGTCAGAACAGGAAGCCTTGAATGCCTTGATTACCGGCCGTGTCAATGAAGGTGTATCTGGTTTAAGCCAGGCTGAAGGATTTAGATCCGATGTGAATAATACGATCGCTGCTGCGGGGATTAGTCTGGGCTTGGGTGGCACCCGCGCACTGACCAACCAGATCGGGCGCAGTTTTGGCTTAACTGGTCTAGCTCTGGATGCCCAAGGTACAGGAGATGATACCCAGGTTTCTGTGACTGGTTATATTACGCCTGATTTATATCTTCGTTATGGAGTTGGAGTATTTACACCGGTGAATAAGCTGACTTTACGTTATCAGGTAAATCAGCGCCTGTATCTGGAAGCGAGTCAGTCTTTAGAGCGTGCGATTGACTTGTTCTATAACTGGCGATTCTGATCCCATTAAAAAAGCCCTAATTTTAGGGCTTTTTTAATATGAGACAGGACAAAGATTTTATTAGGGTGTGTTGACACTTTTAGTTTAAAAAAATAGCGAAGTAGTAAAATCAAATCGCCAAACCCAATTTTACTATTCGCTATGCCTCGTACCATGCTGACAGATCAACACTGGCAAAAGTTGAAAGTTATTCTGCGTAATTTATCCATTCACCACAACTCAAATTTACGCAATTTTATTGAAGCTATTCTCTATAGAATTAGAACAGGCTGTCCGTGGCGAGATATTCCTTGCTGTTTTGGTCATTCAAACTCTATTTTCAAACGTTTTAATCGTTGGTCAAGCAGCGGTAAGTTACTTAGATTATTCAA
>NZ_JALGQY010000051.1:0-10319 GCF_022809915.1 Acinetobacter lwoffii
TTCTAGAGTTATTTGCATTTCTCTATTTTATCAAAATTCAACCTGCTTTTTTTTAGCATACTTTTTGATACACCACCAAATTTTCAGGCAGTCATGACCCTGTTGCAGCATTACTGCTCTGTGGTGCAGACCGTGCGGAACATGTCATGGTTAAAGGAAAATGGGTAGTCAAAGATCAACAAGTCTTAGGTCTTGATATGGACAAATTATTGGCCGAACATCGTCAGGCCGCAAAAGATTTATTAGCCGCTTAAGCGATGTGTTCTATGTATCTTAGTCATTGAAATGATGGCTAAGTTATAACTCACAGATCATTGCAATCGCACTAAGCCCAGATCACCAGTATGGCGGCAATGACCACCAGTAATAATCCCCAATGTTCTGCCTTGGCCAGCTTTTCTTTAAAAAAGTAAGTGGAAATAAGTAGGCTAAACAGGATTTCAATCTGCCCCAGTGTTTTGACAATCGCGACAGATTGCATACTCATGGCGGTAAACCAGCCCAAGGAAGCGATAAAGCTGCAGACACTGACTTTAAACGTCAGGCCTATTCTTGCCCACATCGCTTTTAAAGTGTGACGACTAAATAAACTTAAATAAATCAGCATACTGAGACATTGAAAGCCAATAATACTCACCAGCACCCATGCTGCGCGATGAATAAATGGTAGTTCCGGTAGCTCCAGACTGGCTTCGCGAACCAGTAAAGAAGTAATGGCAAAACATAATCCGCTACCGACCCCAATCAATAAAGTCGGCAGGGAGAGTTTTTCTGCTCTTGGACCTTTACTTAATAAGAATACTGCCAGCCCCCTAATGCTACCCCAAACCAGGCCAGAATGCTTAACTGATCACTCAGTAATGAAGCACCAATCAGCGCAGCCAAAATGGCTTCACTTTTCGCCAGTCCCACGCCAATGGCATAATTTTTTTGTTTAAATAGCTGCACCATTAGTGCCGTTGCCGCAATCTGGCTGATCCCGGCAATGACAATGTAAATCCAAAATCTTGGAGTAAAAGTGATAGCAGCCTGGATAGGCTTAAAATGATATAAACAGGACAAGTAAATGATAGCAAACGGAAAACCGAACAGAAAACGTGCCAGCGTTACGCCATACACATCCACAGTTGTACTTAACTGCTTTTGAAACGCATTACGCCAAGCCTGCATAAATGCAGCCATGAGGGTAAAGAGAATCCATATAGATGCCATTACTCAACCAGATTAAAGCGTTAAAGTACTGTAATGTACTCCTTCAACATTGAATTGACGAATCTTTTTCCAGGAAAATGGGGATTTTTATAAAAATGATCAGTAGAAAAATCCAATAAAAAACCCTTCATCACGAAGGGTTTATGAACAAAAAGACATAGCCCAATAATTAATCTAATGGATTACCCACAATATTGCTGATAATGCCTTTCATAATATGTGGTCCCTGTTCTTTTCTTAATTCAGCATACCATTCCTGGGTCACGATCTCATCTTTCATATGCGTGACATCACAACGTTTCCTTGCACGTAACACCAACTCATTGGCGCGTTCATTGCGTTTATTTTGATAACGCTTTAAAGCATCTTGTAGACCTAATGTATTAATTTGTAAGGCGCGGGCCAAATAAATCGCATCTTCCATAGCTTGACATCCCCCCTGACCAATATCTGGCGTGGTACTGTGTGCAGCATCACCGACAATCACCACACGACCTTTATAAAATTGGGCAAAAGGTTCAATGTCATGAATTTCTACACGGTTGGTTTTTTGCTCATCCAATGCGTCAATTAAATGCTGAACTGGCGCACACCAGCCACTAAAATATTGTTTCAATAAGGTTTTATATTCAGATTTGTGATTATCCAGACCGACTGGAAGTGGCACATCAAAGAAGAAATAAAATTTTCCGTCTGCCACAGGCATCAGTGAAACACGTTTCCCTTCACCGACAAAAGTCGTCCACTGGTCTGCTGGCGAAAGATCATCACTGATTTCGACCAAGCCGTTCCAGTTAACATAACCCGCATAACGACGTGAAACCTGTTCACCCAGTACATAAGCGCGCGTAATCGAGTGGGTTCCGTCTGCACCAATCAACAAGTCAGTTTTAATTTCGCTACCATCGGCAAATTGAACCAGTACTCCATCCTCCTGTTCCTGTAGCGCAACCATTTTTTTGCCCAGTTGAATATCATCATGGCCAAATTCATCCATCAGCATATTTTGCAAGTCGGCACGTGCCACCGGATACGGGCGCTGTCCTACTTCTTCAATCAAAGGCAACAAACTGAATTGGGTCATGGTATCGCCAGTCAAGCCATCCATATACGCTAGCTGATCCATCTGACCGCCCAATTTGGCGACCTGTTCAGTCAGACCAAGGTAATTCAAACATTTCACACCATTTGACCAAAGTGAGATGGCTGCACCAACAGGTAAAATTTGCTCTGCTTGCTCATAGATGGTGACCTTATGTCCAAACTTTTTCAGTGCAATTCCTGTGGTTAATCCCCCCATCCCTGCACCAATAATTGTAATCTCCATCTATTTTCTCCTCTGAATATATTGTTTCTGCTCCTTAAAAAGCTAAAAGCGTGCCATTTTTCAAAAACATGCACCGATTTTTTTCAAAAGTTGGCATAAGCTGTGCATCAATATGGTTGTAAACATGCGTTTTTATAAGGCTTTAACTTAGATTTAGGCTTTTTTATAAAAATTAATATTCACGTTATTAGTAGTTTGAATGGAAAATAACTATGGCAACATTAATTGCACCTATTTTTGATCTTCCTGTGCATATGCAACAACTCACCAACTTGGCAGATAGCAGAATTGGTGCAGAAGTACTTGAATGTTCAGATGATTTTTTTGCTGAAGCAAATCGAATGCTGCAATTTGATGCCCCCATTTTTGTCGAAGACAAGTTTGATGATCATGGCAAATGGATGGATGGTTGGGAAACCCGTCGTAAACGTCACGCCGGCTATGACTGGGCCATCATTCAGCTTGGGGTCGCAGGAACCATTCAGGCACTGGATATAGACACCAGCTTTTTTACCGGGAACTATCCGGCATCAGCTGCGGTTGAAGCCTGTTATGCACCAAATGGTGACTTAAGCACTGCAACATGGCACTCAATTTTACCAAATAGTAAATTAGGCCCGGGTCAGCACCATATTTTTGAAGTCTCTTCCGAGCAAGTGTTTAGCCATGTACGCTTAAATATTTTCCCCGATGGCGGTGTAGCGCGTTTTAAAGTTTATGGCGAAGTTAAGATTCAGGTTCAGGATCGTGATCAGGTACTGGATTTACTGGCGCTGGAAAATGGCGGCCGTATTATTGCTTATAGTGATGCACACTTTGGGCATCCGCGTAATCTGATTAATCCGGGTCGTGGTGTGAACATGGGTGATGGCTGGGAAACCAAACGCCGCCGTGAACCCGGTTTTGACTGGTGTATTTTGGCTTTAGGCCAAAGTGGAGCAATCGAAAAAATTGATATTGATACCGCCCACTTCAAAGGAAACTTCCCTGCACAGGTTTCTATACAGGCGATTGATATCGAAAATGCGACCGATCAGCAGCTAATTCCGCAAAGTATGTTCTGGCCATATCTTTTAGAAGCACAAGACATGCAAATGGATCATATTCACAGCTTTATAGAAGAAATTTTACAGCATGAAAAAATTTCCCATATTCGGGTGAACATGATTCCAGATGGCGGGATTAGCCGTATCCGTTTATGGGGAAAAACTGCAAAATAAATGTGAATACTATGACTATACTCACGGTAAAAATACAGCCTTTAACTGCAGAAAACTTCGCTGTTTTTGGTGAAGTCATTGCATGTCAAGGCAACGATTTTTTTCATATTAATAATCAACAGACTGAACGCTATCATGTACTGGCTGAAGTGGAAACAGATGCTAAGGTTGGACTGAGTATTTTCAGGAATATTCAAGCCACGCAAGTGCCTTTTGAAATTTCCATGCTGGAAAGGCATCCGGTCGGGTCACAGGCCTTTATCCCCATGCAAGGACAGTCGTTTTTGATTGTAGTGGCTCCGGCTCTGGATCAGGACAAGCCCGATCTGGAACACATTCAAGCTTTTATCAGTGATGGTTCACAAGGGGTCAATTATCGTGCCGGAACATGGCATCATCCCTTATTGACACTTGAAGCGCTCAGTGAATTTGTGGTGATTGACAGAATTGGGACTAGCCCTAACTGTGATGTATATCCCTTCCCGGATAAAATTTCTATCACTCAATAAAGCAATAAAAAAGCCCTTGTTCTCAAGGGCTTTTTAATCGAATGATTTAGAAATGATATTTCACTAAAGCACTGACATTGTTTTCATCTGCATTTTTAATTCCATATTTGTTGGTCCAGACCGAATGTTCAATACCTAAATACAAGCGAGTATCTGGTGAAATATGTTTACCTGCATTCCATTTCCACTGTGTAGTCCAGTTACGTTCACTTTCATGATCATCTTCTGATGTTGACCAGTCTAGGAAACCATCAACCAGGAAGTCCTCACTACCCAATTTGAACGGAATACCATATACAAAGGTAAACTGGTAATCATCATCTATATTGTCGTTGTTCGCACGGTATAAATTGACCTGTGCATATTGGAAATATGGAATGCTTAAATCAAATCCAATTCCGTATAAGTAGTTATTAAAGCCTTCACCACCTTCCCAAGTGGTTGCAACCAGTACATCTTTAATTGGGCCCAATTCTAGTTTTGTACCCGAAACTGCACCCAAACTTAAACGTGGTGATGCTTCAAAATAACTTTCTTTACCACTGACATCATTTTCTGTACGGTCAATAAAACCAAAGAAATCACCATATTTTAATTTTGCTGTATATTCAAATGTGTGATTCATAGAGATCGTTTCAATTTAGCGATCTCTAAATCCATCTTGTAATTGGCGTGTTGAATCCGTTCATTGGATGGGTTGTATTGCTTCTGGACCTCATCAGAGAAAGGGGTTTCTTCACATAATTCAAAGTACCTTTCCATCGGTGTTTTACCTTTCAAAGCTGAATGTGGTCTCATCCAGTTATAGTAATGCTGCCATTCGGCTAGCTTGTCTTGGATATCTTCAGAATTAATATCGACAGTAGCGTAGAACTCAGATTTATCAGTCTTTTGAGAACGCTCTACCTTGCCATTCAAATGAGGTGAACCTGGTTTATTTGGCCTAAATTTGATTCCATGCTGCATCAATTTTTTCTGTACTTTTTCAGCAAAAAATTCCCGCCCACGATCGGTCTGTATTCGCTGTATGGGAAAAGGCATTTCTTCAATTACGCAGTCTAAAAAGTCGAGCGTATTCGCCGCTGTTCGGCGTTTATATATCCTTAAAACGCGATATCGTGTGCAGTCATCGATAGATGTGTACTGATATAGCCTAGAACCCAATTTACAAGTATCCATTTGAATTCTATCGCCTGGTAATGGGCGTTCATAACGAATGAAATCTACTTTACGACGGAATTTTTTAATCGGTTTGACTTGATGGGTGGATAGTACTTTATGGATAGTCGCTAAGGACAACGAGACTCCGTGCAGCCTCATCAATTCTGTTTGCAAACGTCGAGCACCCAGATTTCTAGCCGAGCGCATTTCCAATATTAAGTCCTCTAGCTCAGCATTGATTTTAGTATTTGGAGATTTTAATGGGCGTTTACTCTGACTACTTAATCCATCAATACCTTGCTCAGAATATCGTTTCCACCACTTGCGTAATGTTGGTCTAGAAATGCCACATCTCCGACAGACTAGGCCAGCATCATTGGTCTCTTCAAATAATTTAACCCATACGAGTCTTTGTTGAATTTCTCTGTTCATAGACACCAATTATATTGAAATGATGTCTATGAATCACACATGCGCCAATTGCAGCACTTGCTAGTACAGTTGCAGTGAATAATTGTGTTAATTTCATAGAAGTTTAGCCCCAAAATAGGAAAAATAATTACAAGATTAATAAAGCAAAAACAAAGCCAAGTTTTTTATTTTTTGATAAAAAAAACCCATGACATGCATGGGCTTGTATAGGTTAGCGAAGGTTAATGAACTGACTCTGCAATATTCTTTGCTGTAACTGTATGTTTGGTTTTAAAAATATTTAAATGATTGAAAAGAATATTTAAAATAATCGCCATTAAACAAGTTGAACTAATGCCTGAGTGAAACAATGTTTGAACCCATTTAGGGAAATTTGCATAGAATGAGTGATCAATAATTGGAATCATGCCGGCAGCAATCGCTGTTGCCACAATAATCAGATTCTTTTGCTCATTATAATCAATTTTTGCCAATGTACGAATGCCACTTGCAGCCACTGTACCAAAAAGCACCAATCCTGCACCACCAAGTACCGGAACTGGTATCGCTGCAATTAAACGCCCCATAATTGGTAATAAACCCAAAACCACTAAAATCATGCCGCCTGCTGCAACCACAAAACGGCTTTTGATGCCTGTGATCGCAACCAAACCTACGTTTTGGGCAAAGGCACTTTGCATAAATGATCCAAAGATCGGTGCTAGTGCACTTGACAACATATCGGCACGTAAACCATTAGAAATACGTTCTGAATCTACTTTTGTTCCTACAATTTCACCCACAGCAATAATATCTGCTGTAGTTTCAGTCATGATCACTAAAGTTACTATCAGCATGGAAATAATGGCGGTCAATTCAAAAGTAGGCATACCAAAAGCAAAGAAACTTGGGAGCTGTACCCATGCACCATTGCCCACTTTACTAAAGTCGCCAAAACCCATCAAATAGGCGAAAACAGAACCAATCACGATGGCTAAAAGAATAGATAAACGACGGATCGCGGCATTCTTGGTCAGGTTTAAACAGATCACAATACCAAGCGTTAATAGTGCCAAGCTAATATTTTCCACACTTCCCCATTCGGGTGCCTTATTGTTACCGCCCATCATCCAGCGCACAGCCACAGGCAACAGTGAAAGACCAATAATGGTGATCACACAACCGGTAACCACTGGTGGGAAAAAGCGAATAATTTTAGAAAAATAGGGCGCCAGAAAGAAACCGATGAGCGAGGCCACGATCACTGCGCCATATACAGCCGATAAGCCGCCACCGGTGGTGACAATGGCTACCATGGTGGCCACGCCGGCAAAGGAAACCCCTTGTACCAGTGGCAACTGAGCACCAATATATTTCACACCAATGGTTTGCAATATCGTTGCCAAACCACCAACAAATAAAGCAGCGGCAATCAGCAAGCCAATTTGCTGTGCCGATAAACCTGCGGCTGTACCTACAATCAGGGGCGGTGCAATAATTCCACCATACATGGTTAATACATGCTGTAAACCGTATGCCGCACTTTTTGCAGCGCCTAAATATTCATGTTCTGGTGCAATATTCTTGCTTTCTTCAGTCATTGTTTTTCTTCCCTCAAATTAAAAAATGAATTAGCTGCCGCGATATGTGGAGTACGCAAATGGGCTAATCAGTAAAGGAATGTGATAATGCTGTGCAGCATCTTTGACGTAGAAATGGATTACGGCTTTAGGGAAAAATGTTTCCACTCCCAAAGCATCAAAATAAGCAGAAGTGGCAAATTCAAGGCTATATGCGCCGCTATTGAATTCAATTAATGCAAAATCAGCAACGGAAACACGCCCATCGGCATTGGTGAAGGCTTCTGCGAGCAGCTCGCCACTTTCATTAAATAGCTTAATGGCTACATTGGCCGCCGGTTGACCAAGATTCGTATCTAAAATATGTGAACTGATCATGCTTGAAGCTCCTGAGATAATCTGAGCAAAGCAATCTCTGCCAGCTGATGATGGACAATACGTTTTTCTGAATCAGCATCATTTAACAGACGATAATTCAGTGCTTGTAGAACTTCCCCGCTATTTAAACCAGATGCTTTAATCAGGAAGATGTAGCCATATTTATTTTCATAGGCAATATTGCCTTTGAGCAAGGCTTCTTCTGTTTCCCTATCTACGTTAATAGCTGCTTGCTCACGCTTGGAAAAATCTTGTTCCAGTTCACTCAGTTCAGATTGTGCTTTTTTTTCACCAATACGTGGATGTTTGTCTAAAGCGGTTTTTATTTCTTCCCAAGTCCAGGTCGAAGCTTGCTGTTTAGCAAGTTCCATTACAGCTTCAACTGACTCAAACGGACGCTTGGCCTCAAGTTGTTGCGACCAGCTGGGTATTTGCACACAGTGCTTTAAAAAGGTAATTGCATCTTGTTGAGATGCTTTATTAAATTCAACGAGTTGCACTATTAAATCGCCTAAAATATTGAATGTTTGTTCAAAAATAATTTTGCAATATCAGTGCCAAACTTTGATTTTCTGGATTTTCTATAAACAGGATAAATAAAAAAAGAGAAGCTAAACTTCTCTTTTTTAAACCTTTTTAGACCTTATTCGGCATGATGTTTATACCAGTGTTCAGCAATATCACCACGTCGGCAGATCCAAACTTGCTCATGACTTTGGATATAATCCAGGAACTTTTGTAGTGCTTTAAAGCGTCCCGGACGCCCTAAAATACGACAATGCATACCAATGGAAAGCATTTTTGGCGCAGTTTCTCCTTCTGCATACAGTACATCAAACGCATCTTTAAGATATTGATAGAACTGTTCTCCGCTGTTGAAACCGCCCGGAGAGCTGAACTTCATATCATTACTTTCTAAAGTATAGGGAATGATTAAATGTGGACGTGTTGCACCATTTTTATCAGACAAGTTGCTCCAAAATGGCAAGTCGTCGCCATAGTAATCGCAGTCATATTTAATCTGCGGAAATTCAGCCAGTAATTGACGTGTATTCGGGCTATCGCGACCGGTGTACCAACCAATTGGCGCTTGCCCAAACAACGCTTCGAGTACACTGATCGCCTGATCCATGTGCTGACGTTCAAGTTCAATAGGCATGTTCTGATAATGAAGCCAGCGCTGACCATGAGAAACCACATCATAATTGGCTTCTTTAATGGCTTCCACAATGTAGGGATTTCGGGCCAGCGCCATGCCCACACCAAAAATGGTCATGGGTAAATTACGCTTTTTAAACTCGTTATGAATGCGCCAAAAACCTGCACGTGAGCCATATTCATACATGGAATCCATGGACATATGTTTCGCAGGAAAGCTTGCTGCCCCAATAATATCGGAAAGGAACTGCTCTGAACCTGCATCACCATGTTCTATATGGTTTTCCCCGCCTTCTTCATAGTTCAATACAAATTGAACCGCGACACGAGCACCATTTGGCCACTCTACTTGAGGTGGTTCACCATGATAGCCAATTAAGTCCCGTGAATAGTCTTGTTGTTGAATTTGGTCAATCAGGTCTTGACCGCGTAAGTATGTTGCTGTCACATCCATTTCCTAATGTGTTATATCAAACAGTAAAAATCTAGGAAGGATTAAGCAATTTATGCGCCAAAAAAGTTCATTTTTTTCTAGTTTTCTTTACCTTTGACGATATTTACCACACTAGACAATTGATCTAAACCATCAAATGTATTAGGGACTTTGTCGTCTGAAGAAACCAGTGGTGAAAAAATTAAACTTTCAAATTTTTCAAAGCCATCAGGATGTTTTTTCTTTAAATCAACAGCGTAATCTGCATAGCTTTGAATAAATCGACATAGAGTCATCCGTAAATCTAGTTGAAGTAATTGAGATTGTATTGAACGCATAGTTTGAAGAATGATTTTAAAAAAATATAAAAGTACAAAGATCAAAATTGTTAAAGGAATAGTAAGCATGAATAGTTTTGTCAAATCAATTGTTTGATTTGGTATAGATAATAGATAATTTACTTTATTTAGCTCATATCCAATAACAGTAATAATAATTAAAGCTAATAAACCTAACCCTATACGTGCTCCCCATAGTGCCCTAACTTTTTGTGTATGTAATTTATTAAAACCCTCAAATATTCCAACAAAATTAAATGCATTTTTATACGTTTTTAAAGAACCTTCGATTCTTAGTACTTGTTCTTCTTTTTCAGCCAAAGAGTTTTCCCAATTTTCGATCTTTTTATATGTGGTTTCTGATTTTTCAACATAATTTTGAAAGTTAGAAAAGTCCTTTTCTTCTAGAAATTTTCTAATTTCATTTAATTTTGAATTACCATATATGTCTTTACAAATTCGATAAGGTAATTCATCCAAGAAATCAAAATGAGCTTTATATTTTTGATATTCATTAGATCTCTTTCATAAATCAAAAAACGATCTTCTTTTTGGTTAATATTTGCACTCCGGATTTCTTGGCATTCGTGCA
>NZ_JALGQY010000052.1:0-8994 GCF_022809915.1 Acinetobacter lwoffii
TCTATCCAAGCATACAAATAATTTAGATAAAAGGGACCCAAATCTGAGGTCCCTTTTTATGCTATTTAACATAATGGCGGTTATACGAAGTACACTTGTATATGAGTATAAAAATCAATCACTTAAAATTTTAACCCTGATCACCAAATGCACAAAAAGTGGCTTTTGTAATAAGTTGGTGAGTTTTTAAGCGGATCTGTAACATTTTGCCAGTAAATTTGATCAAAAAATAATCAATTTGGTAGACAAAACCCATTTCATCAGCTTCCTGGCTTTGAAATTATCCCCAATTGCTGTGGATAAAATTTAGGCTATTTTGTACGCTTAGGCTTACGTTAATTCCGGTTCTTTGCGGCTACCCGGAATACTGGAATTTTCCTATGATGGGTACATAGAGAACAGGATGTTCCAAATAACAAGAACAAGAAAGATCGCACCAGGAACGTGAGGTAAGACAGGAGTCATACCTAGCAACCCAATATGAAAAACCCCGGCAGGATGCCGGGGTTTTTTACTATCTAAACTTCTTAAATTAGAGTTGGATGAGCATCCAGGATACGAATTAAGGTTGCTGCAGGACCAGTCGGGTAACGACGGCCTTGTTCCCAGTTTTGCAGGGTTCTCGCACTGATATGCAAACGTGCAGCAAACTCTGCTTGGGTTAAGCCAGTTTTCTCACGTACTTCCTTAATATCTGGCAATTCAAGCTCAGTTACCCGGCTTGCTTTCATTTCATTGCGTTTGATGGCACCAGCTTCTTTGATTGAAGCAACCAAGTCATCAAATAAGTTGTTATCCATGAAATTGCTCCTTCACTAATTGACGCAAAATAGAGGTCTCTTTGTCTGTCAGGTTATCTTTCACAGACTTTGGATAAGCCACCAGGAAAAAGATCTGATCATCCTCTGTGACCCAATAATAGATCACCCGGATACCACCACTTTTACCTTTATTGCCTTGAGCACAGCGTACTTTACGAATTCCACCGCCATTCTTGATTAAGTCGCCCTTATCAGGCTGTACCAAGAGATCTTGCTGGAGCTGACGATACTCTTCATCACTCACAAGCTCTTTAATTTGCTTGGTAAAAATACTGGTTTCAATGAATAACATAGGTTGGAGTACGTCAATGGCGTATAAGAAGTTTAGCAGTTCTAGAATGAAAAAACGAGAGCAGTAGGCTCTCGTTTCGCATAATCCGTATTATGTTAATTTTAGGAAAACTTATAATCAGAATAATTAACAGCCACTGTTTTATTGGTAGCTATTAATTATTTAAAGGATTGTAATTTTTACCTATGAGTACTTTGATCTTTTGTTTTCCAAAGAGAGTATAGAATTCCTGTAAACAAGATGATGAACGTGATCGAAAGGGAGACTGGCGGTGGAATTTTTGCTATACCTAATCCATCAGCTATAAAAATTTTTGATCCAATAAAGACTAACAATACTGCTAATGCGTACTTCAAATAATGGAAGCGGTCGACCATTGCTGATAGGGCAAAATATAAAGCACGTAATCCCAAAATTGCGAAAATATTTGAAGTATAAACAATAAATGGATCTGTCGTAATCGCAAAAATCGCAGGAACACTATCTATTGCAAAGATCAGATCTACAAATTCAATCATGATCAAGGCTAGAAAAAGTGGTGTCATAAACCAGGTTAATTGGTTAGTTTTTGGATCAATCTTTTTCACCCAGAACTTCTCTGCATGAAGCTGCTCAGTGACACGAAATCTTTTTTTAATAAAGTTCAAAATAGGAGAATTTCCGACTTCATATTCTTTATCAACACTTAGCCACATTTTTATCCCTGTAAAAATAAGAAAGGCTGCAAATATATAAAGAACCCATGAAAATTGGCTGACCAGTGTTGCGCCCACGCCAATCATGATAGCTCTTAGAAAAATTACACCTATAATTCCCCAAAATAAGACTCTATGCTGATAAATTCTTGGTATCGAGAAATATGAAAAAATCATTGCAATGACAAAGATATTATCCATCGCTAATGATTTTTCAATTACAAAACCGGTTACATAGTTAATCCCTGCCGTGGGTCCGAGATACCACCACACCCATGCGCCGAAAAGTAAACCTAATGTAATATAAAATGCTGATAGTGCTAAGCTTTCTTTAACACCAATCTCTCTTACCTTACGATGAAATACTCCAAGATCTAGAATAAGCAGGACAAGTACAATAAGGATAAAGAAAATCCACATCCAAACAGGTTTATCTAAAAAATTCGAAAATAGAACGTCCATAGTTTTCCTCTGCTTATACTAAGAATATTGGATCATTTTTTGGTTTTTTTCTTATGGAAAAACCAAGCATGCAGATTTTTTGATTAAAGAAAGAGTGCAGTATTTCTATTTGAAGCTGCAATCTTTGACGCAATTTTGAGTTTAGTGAAGTTTGAATCAGACATTTTTTCTCAATACATGACGATCTCTAATCTTAACTTCAATTAAATGCTCAAATAAAAGAGTAATTATAAATGAGTCCTTGCGATTTAAGTTATTCATCGTCTTTGTGATGATCATTATCGAATAGCTTACAAGTAAAAATTATTGCTAATATGACTAGGCTAGAAGAAATACCAGCATATAAGTTGGCTAAAGTTCCACCAAAAACAACAAGATCTTCTAAAAACAAGATGACTATAACTACAATAGATACATGTAATATAATAACTTTTAGATCATGAAACTTATTAATTGATAGTGTCTTAAAAAAAGAACTATTGTCAAAAATAGCTTGTTGAATAAATAATTTATAAAAACCTGCTGAAATTAAATGAAATGTAATAGCAATTAACGAGACATCGAGGATTTTTAAAAATTTAACAACAACTATTTTTACTTCAAAATTAGTTGCATATATATTTTTTATAATAAAAATTATTGCATCAATTAGAAGATATATAGTTGATAAATATAAAAAAATAGAAGATATTATGCAATTTATAATAACTATAATAACTAAAAATCTACTCTTTTCAAAAAAATTTTGTAGCACTTGATAACATCCCTTAAAATGAGGCTTTGTTGCATAAATATGTAAGCATCTGATTTAAATAAATTTAATTTTGGATCAAAAAATAATCAAAACTTTTAAAATCATATAGTTATGATATCTTTGTGCAACAAAGCCGTCCAGTACTGGAAACTACATCATAACCTCTCTGATTAACTGAATCAGCTAATTGTCCTAAGGTCATCATAGCTACATAAAGTTCCCAATTCTTCCTGTTAAATGCCTTAATTCTGCAATAGGCATTCCCCAAGAGAGTTCTTTTTCAAACCATTCAATAGATTCACCTAAAGACTTAATAATATCGAATTGGCTCAATGCCATGATTGATTTCCTATCACTTATAAATTAAAGAGCTTACGATCACGTTCATCAGTCAAATACTTGTCCATCTGTGCAATCAATTTTGCCCGGGCCTGTTCATCTTCTTCAGTGATTTTTAGCATACAAGATCCGATTAGAATTTTGCGTCTAGTATCATCTTTACGAGCCTGTTCTTTCTCTTTAGCACGTTCTCTTGCAAGTGCTGCCTGTCTTTGAGCTTTAAGCTGTTTCAGCTTTTCTTCCTGGGCTTTAATTTTGCTGTCTAGTGTTTCAGTAACGCTCATTAATCCAATACCATCATCCTGGGAAACCATCCCTAACATAAGCGCACTTGAATATGCATTCAAGGTGCTATATGTATAGTAATGTTTTCCTCGAAGAGCGCACTTATGCAAACTTCGTTTGCAAGTCCGATTGGGGACTCCCCAATACCCCGACAACCGTATACACGGTTGTATTTCACTATGTGAAAATTTAAAAGCGAAAAACAGGCATGGCGATTTACCACTTTTCAGTCAAAACCGTAGCACGATCAGCAGGGCGTTCCGCTACTGCTGCGATTGCCTATCGGGCAGGTGAAAAGATCTATTGTGAACGTGAGGGCCGAGAACATGATTACAGCCGAAAAACAGGTGTGGAATATAAAGAAATTTATTTACCCGAAGGCGCACCAGAACATTTAAAAAACCGGGAAAGACTCTGGAACGAAGTTGAACAACGGGAAACCCGAAAAAACTCGACAGTTGCCCGAGAATTTGAAATCGCTTTTCCAAGTGAATTAAATCAGGAACAACGCCTGGCCATGCTCGAAGAGCTATGCGCCAGTATCGTGGACAGACATCAGGTGGCCGTCGATGCCTGTATCCATGCACCGCATACCGGATCCGGCAGCGATGAACGCAATTATCACGCCCATATCCTGATGAGCACACGCAAGCTCACTCCCGAAGGTTTTACCGAGAAAACCCGGGAACTGGATCAGAAACACAGTGGAGAAATCGAACACTGGCGCGAACACTTTGCCGATATCTGCAATATGCACCTGGATCTGGCCGGATACACCGCCCGAGTCGACCACCGCAGCTACAAAGACCAGGAGAATGGCCTGGAAGCGACCCTGCACGAAGGACCGAAAGTCACCGAACTACGCCGAAAAGGGATTGAGACCGAAATCAGCCGCAGCAATGATGAAATCAAACAGAGAAATCAGGCTCAGCTGCAATACGGCAAAAATATGGATCTGCTGATTGCTGAAAATGAGATCAAACTCAGCACACTGAAAACAGAACAGCAGATCCAAATCAAAAATAGCGCTAAAACGCCACCAATTGACGAAAAAGCCCTGTTTGAGGAAAAACAGAGGGAAACCCTTGGCAAAGTGCTAAAACGCGAAATCAGCGCAAAAGACGCGAATCTAGACCTGGATTTCATGCAGCGTAATCTCAAACAAGCCGAAATAACCCTGACCAAGCACCACAAACATCAAAATGAGTTCAATCAGCAGCTTGCCCAGGAGATCGTGAAAAGCGGACTCAAGCAAAGTCATGACAAATTGCAAAGCCTGGTCGATCAACACAACGAATTAACTCAGAACAAACCCTTACTGTTTGGAAAAAAAGCCTGGGAAGCCCAACGTGATGCGATTTACCAGGAGCACAAAAAGCTGAAAGGTCAGCATGAACACCAGAAAAAACATGGTGTGAAGGATTTATTGGAAAATGAAAAGTTTAAAGAACATGCCTGGAAGCAGTACCAACAACAACATCCAGCCAAAGCCAAGCAATACCAGACTCTATACCCATCCTATCAAGTCATTAAAAAATGTGTGGATGAGATCAAAGCAGAACAACAGATGAAACTCAGACAGGAACAACAGCTCAAAGCACAGCAACATGCGCCTAAAATGAAATCTAGTGGCATGAGTCGCTAAACAGAGCGAGTGTCTACGAGCGAACTGAAAAAATTTGCCCATCCCTTTCCCTGATTACAAGCTCCCTATCCATTAATCACCTACCCTACAGAGCATCCCGCATGGGTGCGAACTTTCCAAGTTTGATTCTTAAATCGAGCGTAGCGAGAAAAAAAGCTCATGAGCGAAGCGAATTCCGAGCTGCTTTTGATCTTGCTTTTGCTTTTTCTCAAATTCACGAAAATATGAACCAAAAATTGCCCCGACGAATCGAGCGAAAGCGAGATTCAATAGAGTTTGAGCGAAGCGAAAACCAAGGGCAATTTTCATGAATTTTCTTTTTTATTTTATATTTATAATATTTAATATTTGAAGCATTTTTTCTTTTTTGTTTTCAATATATTATGGTGGTATAAACATAGGTTTTATCCGTTTCAAACATAGGTTTTATCCGTATAAACATAGGTTTTATCCGTTTCAAACATAGGTTTTATCCGTTTCAAACATAGGTTTTATCCGCATAAACATAGGTTTTTATTTTACTATTTAAATGAGTATTGTTATGATGATTCCCTAAGTGAAAAATTTATCTAGATTTTGGTAAATCCATATAATGTTTATAGGGAAATAAGAATGAGCCGTTCAGAAAATTTAGACATGTCGATTCTTGTCTCTAAAGCAAATGATTTAGTAAAAGCTCATTATAAAATGACTGTTGTTGAGCATAGATTGTTCAATATCGCTTTATCAAAAATTCGTTCTAATAAGATTACATTAGATAATAATGTACCAATTACCATTTCAGCTCATGAATATGCAGATCTGTTTTCAGACACCATAGATGGCGGTTATAAAGCCCTTAGAACGGCTGTAGATACTTTATTTGAACGCCAGTTCACATTAGAGCGAGAAATCTCAAATACTAAAAAACACGTTAGAACATATAGATTTATTCAAATGAAGGGATATCTTGAAGGTGAAGCTAGAATTGAAATTCAATTTGCTAATGACGTCTTACCATTTGTAAGTGAGCTAGCTAATAAATTTACTCAAATTGATCTTCAACATACGGTTGATTTAAGCAGCCAATATGCCAATCGCTTATATGAAATTCTTAAAGAAGTGCAGAACTATAAAGAGCAAAAAGTTTTTCTAGAGTTGGACGATCTTCGATCTAGGTTCGGTATCGAAAATAAATATAAAACTATGTCAAATCTAAAAGACAATGTCCTGGACTTAGCTGTCACTCAAATAAATAAGAGCAAAGCCTGCGATATATATAACCTTCAATATACTAATAAGAAGGCAGGGAAAAAAATTATAGGATTTGAGTTTACCTATAAAATTAGAAAGCAACCAAAGAAGTCAGATATAGCTATACAACCTATAGTTTTAAAAATGACTGATTCGCAACGTTATCTTTTTGCTAATAAACTCTCTGAGCTTACCGAGATGAATAAATATTCTCAAGGTACAGAAAGTTACTCTCAATTTGCTGTTCGCATTGCCGAAATGTTGCAGGATCCACTTAAAATTGAAGAATTACTGCCATATCTAAAGAAAGTAGGATTTAATACAAAATAAACTTCATGTTCAGATTGGATGTTCACATGAACATCCTTGTACACGCACTGAGGGATTACATTGAACACAACAAAATTCAGCGTCATGGATGCAAGTAAAGCCTTTAAAAAATCACGTACAACAATATATGAGGCTTTAAAAAATGGTGAATTATCAAGAGATCATGATGGTCTTATAGACTTATCTGAACTTATCAGAGTTTATGGCAATCCAGTCGGTGTTCAGTCCAGTACACGTACTGAACAAGTTCAGAAGGATGTACAAGTACACGTTCAATCTGAGGTTGAAAGTGTATTAAAAGATCAAATTTCTTTACTCAAAAATCAGTTAGATTTAGCAAATCAAAGAGAAAAGTCTTTGATGCAACATATTGAAGATCTTACTCATAGAATTGAGTTTAAAGGCACCTTAGAACAGCCAAAACAAGAAAATATTAATAAACTAAATGAATCTACTAATTCGAATATAGCAACAGATCCTCGGCCACAGACCGAGTCAAACTATGACGAATTGACTACTCCTCAGAAAGACAATAAACGTATCCCTGTTCCAGAACACGTTGAGCCTGAACCAAAAAAAAGGGGTTTCCTGAGCCGTTTTTTTCTTCCTTATGGTTAGCCAGGACTCCAATTTTTTGATGGGCCAATTTCAGTGCAAGCACATGAAATAATGACTCACCAAAAAACCGGATGAGGTTTATTAAGACTGAATAAAACCGTGGAACATTGTTCAATATTTAAGCGTGGAACATGAATAATCAATAAAAAGCCGTTCTGGTGCCCTATACTCCAAAACGGCTTACTTTAATATACTGATATTTAAAGAGAAATATCAAGCATTTCGTATAAGGTGTATTATGTTATTTTTAGAAAAACTTAACTTAAATAGATAAATCTAATATATTATCTTTCTCACAATTTCATAAATATCAATTATCTAATAAGCTTTAAATTCTCTTACTAAGTCTGTATGGTGTTTTATCAGAAAGATACTATAGAGGGTAATATGCATAGTTTTTCTGTAAAAGAATTGGATCAGTTGATTGAAAATGATCTAAAGGAAAAGAAAAAATCCAGTAAGTTATTGATTGGATATAAACTATTTCATGATCTAATGAATGACCCTAAATTTCATGCAGAAGTGACAGATTCAGCCCTGAGTGCCACAAAACGAAAATATAAGAACCTCAAGATCAAGATTACGACGGATAAATATCAACTTCATTTTGAATAAAACATAAAAAAGAGAGCTGGCAGCTCTCTTTTTTATGATAGAAGTGTACTAGTGAGTACACTTCTATCATCTCCATTTTACATAATGTTCATTATGAATAGGTTTTACAATTTCATTAATTATCATATAGATATATTTTTTTGACTTCGTATAAGGTGTATTGTGTTAATTTTAGAGATTCTACATAAACGTAAAATCTCCTGCGCTTAGATTCTGGCATGTGTTCCATACTTATCAATCATGATAGAGCTGGCTTCATTTAAGCCACGCACAGTGACATTCACACCATTCTTTTGAAATTTTTTTACAACAGAATCAAGCATGGCGACTGATGTTACATCCCAAATGTGAGAATGGGTCAAATCAATAATCACATCCTTTACATCCTCTTTAAAGTCAAAACCTTGCATGAATTTTTCAGAAGAACTAAAGAAGATCTGACCTCTCAACTCATATAAACGGGCCATTCCTTCAAAAGATGCTGTCACCTGGATATCATTTTCAAGTTTATTCGCCAGGAACAAGGCTGAAAGTAATACGCCTGTTAACACACCCAAAGCCAGGTTATGCGTAGCAACAACTACAATCACCGTCGCAATCATGACGAAATTACTGCTCTTAGGATTATCTTTTAACTGAGTGACAGAACTCCATTCAAAGGTACTGATAGAGACCATTATCATTACCGCTACCAATGCAGCCATTGGAATCACTTTGAGCCAGTCACTGATAAATACAACCAGAATAAGAAGAAAAATGCCCGCAGAGAATGTTGATAAGCGTGTAAGGCCACCTGATTTTACGTTAATCATAGATTGACCAATCATTGCACAACCGGCCATGCCACCCATAAAGCCAGAAGCAATATTCGCAATCCCTTGTCCCTTACATTCCTGATATTTATC
>NZ_JALGQY010000072.1:0-2270 GCF_022809915.1 Acinetobacter lwoffii
TGGTTTGAGATTCAATTTAATCGCTGGAATCTACAACTTGGAACTGAGCAAAAAATGATTTATGAAAGAGGTCTAATAAAAAGCTATGTATAAAGTAAATGATGCGACAGTGTTTGACAGAAACCCATGTCTTTCTACAGGAGAATAATATTAAACTAGCTCATTCTTAAAACTTGATTTTGAAAAAGCATGAAAATTTTTCCCAAAGTCATAATATTCGATGCTTTTGGCACGCTAGTTAAAATTAAAACGGGCCGTTCACCTTATCGCAAACTCATGATATGGCTAAAAGAAAATGGAAGAAAACCACATCCTAATGACGCTAAATTAATTATGTCTAATAACGTGAATATTCAGCAATTGGTAGAATTATTTGGCTATGTCATACCGATACAACTGCTCAATGAAATTGAGGAGGATCTTCAAAATGAGTTGAGGGATATTGAACTATATGAAGATACTATTTCCACACTTAAAAAATTAAAAAATAGTGGTTATAAGCTTGCACTATGCTCCAACTTGGCTAGATATTATGGTGAGCAGCTGAAAAAGCTGATTCCCGATTTATTTGGTTTAATTGTTTTTAGTTACGAAGTTGGTCATATCAAACCAGAACAGGACATTTATGAAATGATACAAATTCATTTCAAATGTGATATGAAAGAAATGTTATTTATCGGAGATCATCCTGTTCTAGACGTGGGAAAACCAATTTCGCTTGGTATGAATGCAAGAATAATTAACCGTCATCAAGAACAAAATCTCTTTGATGTATTAGGTGACTTAATCTCAAGCTAGTAAATTTTTGTCACTCATTTTGACATTTCATAAAACTATTTAAAAACAGAAATATCACCAGTCCGACCCTTGCTTTACCACCTGAGCTTTAGTTTTTTTGTTATTACCTGATGCTCTTTTACGAACTTTACCTTGAAGTTTAAGTAATTCAATTGGTGACAATGGCACGTCCGGTATTAAAACATTAAAATTATTCAGCATATTTAATGCCCCTAAAATGGCGATTAAGTCTGAAAGTTTAGCATCACCTTTTTCAGCATTTAACACCGTTCTACGACTCACCCAAGCTTTACTTGCCACTTCTGCTTGTGTCATATCTAGATTCAATCTAATACGTTTTAAGCGCGCTCCAAGAACTTCTGCTATATATAATGGACTATCATTTTCTGAATACATCATTCTTTATTACTCTCAAGTATTTTTATAAATTTGCACATAAGAAATTCAAGTCATTAAGTCCACATATTGCACATAAGTCCTTAAATTTACCAGTTCTGTGCAATTTTTTGCACATAACAAAGTATGTATTTCAATGGAGCTCAAACGGGGCTGAACGAGGGTATCAGCGAGAGCTGTTCCATTGGCTCAATTTGAGCTTTTCTTCTTTATAAATAAAATAAGAAATAGAATAATTAATATATTTAGCGTTTAACAAATTTTTAATACTTTTAATTTTTTTTCACATTTTACTAAGATTTATTGAGGCAGGCCTTGACGCTCTTTCAGATACTGGATAATCTTGTTTTACACAGCAAAATCTGTGTGCAGGCGTGGAAACCTGATATCATCCAAGAGTGCAATTAAAGTCGCTTATGCGGCATTTTTTTTTGCCCACTGTGACGCAGTCGTAATGGCAGCTTGACAGGGCAGCCTAGTGCTGGCCGTACTCTTGGAACGGTATTTCCACCCCTGTTACGCTGCCACCAAATACTCTATGTGGAAATGGAGTTGGTGGTATGTTCAATTAGACCAAGAGCATACGACTATGAATATTCAATTCAATGGTGCAAACCCTTGCACGCCAAAAAACCTTGCTAAGCAACTGATTGTTGATGCCGCTAAAATTTTAAATCACGCACAACGTCAAGCATTACTCGATATTTTTAAAACTTTAGATCAAGCTGAAAAATCAACATCCGACACTTTAGAATTTCTCCAAAAATCTGAACCTAAACCCCAAAAATATTCTGAGAATTTTGTTTATCAAGATGAGTACGCTGAAAATGAATTCAATCAAGAATATTGGTCAGGTCAGCATTGTGATTCATATAGCCAAGAATATCCCGAAGATTGGGTGAAACGAACTCAACAGCGCCCTCGTCATACATCTTTTACTCCTAATTACTAAGTTTAGGAGAATATTCATGACAAAGAAAACCAAATTATTGGTGCAAGGGGTAGTGTTCAAAAAACTGTGTCATTTCCTTAAACTGTTAAAAACAGGAATGATGCATTATGGCAACTACATTTGA
>NZ_JALGQY010000053.1:0-8733 GCF_022809915.1 Acinetobacter lwoffii
GGTGAACTCTCTAAAAAAACCTCATGTTCAGTATTAACAATTAGGTTTTATGAAAAGGAAGGTTTAATTCCGGAACCCGAAAGAACGGAAGGAAATTACCGCCTTTACGATGTAGGCTATGTTGAGCGAATTAAGTTTATTTTGAATTGCCGAACTTTAAATATGAGTTTGAATGAAATTCGTCAATTACTCACCTATAAAGATAATCCCAAGAAAAATTGTTCAGATGTGAATGAATTAATTGACTTACATGTCAGTGCTATCAGGGAAAATATAATCAAGCAACAAAAGCTTATTGAACAATTATCTGATTTAAGAGGTACTTGTGATGGCTTATGTACAATTGACCAATGTGGAGTTCTAAAAAATCTAGCTTGATTATCTAGACCTATGCTTTTTTCAAAAATTCTGTATATCTTTACTTAAGGCTGCAAAAAGTTTAAGGTTACTCAAATTCTGTGATCAGATCTTTGATAGATCTGGACAGCTTCTTATTGGTGTTTTAAATACAGATTTGTGTATGAAGAGAAAAACATTTCTAATCCAGATATTGGTACTCTTATTCACATTCCAGAATATTTGGAGTGTGGCAGAGGCTGCGTGTCTGCATGAAATGCCAAACATACCCAATTCAATACTCTCTAATCCAATCGATTTAGACGAAAAGAGTGATAGTCCTAGTCAAGCACTTTATTCCTTAGAAAACTATAAAGAAATTTATGACTATTGTCAGAAGGTTTGTTTTAACGAAAAGTGCAGTCATTTCTCAAATACAATCGTGATTCAGATTGACCCACCCGATGATTTGAAGCTTAAAACTCATTTTGAGACAGTCCTTACACCATCTTATTTGGGAAGAACTTTTTATAAATCCCCTTATCTGAATCAATTAACACCCCCTCCTGATTTGCCCCTACTATTGGTGGGGTAGTCTTATAAAAGCCCACCACTCCTAATCTTATTATGTGTGGGGCATTTCATGTCAAAAAACAAATTATATCAGGATACTTCTATCCTGAATTTATCCTGGTCAGCATTCCGTACAGGTGTCTTGCTATCCGCAATGATCAGCTTGAGTACTTCTGTAGTCGCCAGTCCTCAAGATTTAACGCTGCGACAAGCCATTGATCAGGTCAACCAGTATCAAGCGTCCCAAAATTTCTGGGAAACGCAAAACAGCATTAATGCCACGAATCTTCAGCAAAGTAAGCTGTTTAAAAATCCTGAACTGTCAGTTGAACAAACGGGATTTGGTTCAAATAATGAAAAAGAGCTTGCCATTGGCATATCACAACCCTTGGATATTTTTGGTGAGCGAAAAGCAAACCAAAAATTAGCCAGTCTCTCTACAGATAAAACAGCACTGAAGCAGAAGATTTATCAAGCGCAAATTGAGCTTGCGGTGAAATATGTATGGTCACAACTGGCCATTGCTGAACTTGAAAGAAACATTGTCAATGAACAACTTCGGGTGAGTGAAGAAAACCTTAAAGCGATCGAGAAGCGCTTTACTGCGGGCGGTATCGCGCAAGTAGATGTGAATCGCGCACGTTTAAGTCATGCTGAAAATATACGCCTTTTTAGACAGGCAGACTTACAGGTACAAGTGGCCACCCAACAATTATCAAATTTATGGGGTACGTCTGATAAGTCATTGCAGGTAAACCTCTCTTCACAAAAGCTCTGGCCAAAATCGACTCATGGACAGGTTCAAGAATATTTAGCGGAAAACTACGTTGAGAAATATCGAGCTTTACTGGTATTAGAGTCTCAAGCAACGGTTGATCAACTAAGAGCAAAGGCACGTCCTAACCCCACTTTAAACCTAGGTGTCAACCGCACCCAATCCTTGGAAAACTCCACACAAAATCAATTAGTAGTCGGAGTTAGTGTACCGCTTAATATTTTCGATCGTCAGCAAAATGGCATAAAAATCGCGCAAGAAAAAATGAACTTATTAGAGCGTCAGAAAGAATTTTATCTGAAGCAAAATGCGCTGCAAATAGGCACAATTTTAACCGAGTTGCAGGGTTTAGAGCTGCAATTCAAAGTCGTTGACGAGACTCAAATTCCTTTGGCGACTCAAGTTCAAAGTAAGACGCTACAAGGTTTCTTGGCAGGCAAGTTTGCTTTAACTGATGTTCAGCAAGCCACGCTTCAATTACAAGACATCCGTCTGCGTAAAGTCCAGTTGTTACGGGATGGCTGGCAAAAGGCCATTGAAGCAGAAAGTTTGAGCTTAGGCATTAGCCCAAGTGAAGTCATGTCGAAAGATGCTATTGCACAAATCAATCAAAACTTATGGCAAGACATACAGGCCATGCCTGTCATTGGTGGGGGAAATTAACATGTTCGATCTTAAAAACAGCTTAAAAAAACAGAGCGGAAAAATCTCTCAACCTCTACTGATTGGTTTTGTCATCGGCGCAACCGTACTCCTCAGTATTTTCTTGATCTTGTCGGGTAAGAATAAATCTGAAACATCAGATGAACATGCAGAGGAAGAAGGCGCAGAGGAACATGGAAGTGAAGAACATGGCGGTGAAACCGAAGAGCATGCAGAAGGCGTGAGCCTGACGGCCAAGCAACTGGTGGAACAGGGCATACAGTTATCAGCGGTCGATCAAGGTCCGGTGGTTAAATTAAGTTCTTATCCTGCCAAACTGAATGTGAATACGGATCAGCAAGCGCATGTCTCACCGAGTTTTAGCGGTCATGTAGAAAATGTTTATGTAGAACTCGGCCAAAAAGTTCAGAAAGGGCAGCCTTTGGCTACATTGCTTGTTCCTGATCTAGTTGATCAGCAGGCCAATCTTAAAATTGAACAAACCAATCTGGAACTGGCGAAACAAGACTTTGAGCGTGAGCGTCAATTGTGGTCACAGGGTATCTCAGCAAAACAGGACTATCAACGGGCTTATAACAGTTATAAACGGGCACAAATTCAGGTTCAAGCGGCCCAATCACGTTTAAGCGCATTTGGTGCAGTGAATGCTAGTAACGGGCGCTATATTTTAAAAGCCCCAATTTCTGGCGTGATCAGTAAAAAGGATTTGGTTCTCGGGGAAAATGTTCAGTTAGCCGATCAACTCTTTACGATAGACCGGTTAGATCAACTCTGGCTTGAATTTATTGTTCCAAATTCTGAAATTATGGGCTTAGCCCCGAATCAAAAGATCGAATTTAAATCCTTGCAAACAGAAAAGGTTTATCAAGCTGTTATTCAGACTTTAAATACTGAAGCGGATATTCAAACAGGTCGTCTTCAGGTGCGAGCAAAAGTTGAATCGAATGCAACCGAATTACGTCCAAACTTGATGGTGAACGTACAGTTGCAACAACGGAGTGAAAGTACCGCATTACGGGTACTTAAGTCCGCAGTTCAGAATGTCGATGGAAAAGATGTGGTTTTTGTCGCCACTCAGCATGGACAAAAAGTTGAATTCAGTCCGCAACCTGTGAAATTAGGGCAATCATCTGGGGAGAGCCAATGGATTGAAGTGGTGAGTGGGCTTAGTCAGGGACAAAAATATGCCGCTCAAGGCAGTTTTTTACTGAAATCCGAGCTGGAAAAAGGAGAGGCTTCACATGAGCACTGAAACTCCTCAAATTCCAGACCACGAATCGGTAAAACCTGAAGGACTGTTTGATCGACTGATCCAGTTTTCTATCCATAACGCAATCTGGGTCATGCTGTTTATTGCGGCTTGGATTGCTATTGGTATTTATAGTTATCAAAAGTTACCGATTGATGCTGTACCAGATATTACCAATACTCAGGTGCAGATTAACACTTCAGCCAATGGTTTTACGGCTTTAGAAATGGAACAGCGGATTACATATCCAATCGAGAATGCCATGTCAGGCATGCCGAAAATGGAACAAACCCGTTCGATTTCACGCTACGGCTTATCGCAAGTGACCATCATTTTTGAAGATGGCACGGATATTTACTGGGCCAGACAGCTTATCAACCAGCGCTTGCAAGAAGCAATGGGAGAAATGCCTGAAGATGTGCAACCTAACATGTCGCCTATTTCGACAGGTTTAGGTGAAATCTATCAATGGGTGATTAAAGCCGAACCAAATGCTAAAAAGCCGGATGGAACCCCTTATTCGGCGATGGATTTACGTGAAATTCAGGATTGGATTGTAAGACCGCAATTACAGCGCGTAAAAGGCGTTGCTGAGATCAACAGTATCGGTGGCTTTAATAAAACCTATGTGGTTGCCCCTGATCTGAACCGATTGCAACAATTGCAAATTCCTTTGTCTGATTTACAAACTGCCTTAACAGAGAATAATGAAAACCGTGGTGCTGGCTATATTGAGAAAAATGGACAACAGCTAACGGTTCGTGTTCCCGGCACTTTAAACACGATTGAAGATATCCAGAACATCAGTATTGCCAATAAAAACGGCTATCCGATTCGGGTGGCAGATGTCGCCAATGTCTCAATTGGTCATGACTTAAGAACAGGGGCTGCAACCTATAATGGTGAAGAAACTGTATTGGGTATTGCCATGATGATGATGGGAGAAAATAGCCGTACCGTTGCTCAAGCCATTGATGAAAAGGTGCAATCGATCCAGCAATCGCTACCTAAAGGTGTGGTGATTGAGACTGTGTATGACCGTACGCATTTGGTTGATCGGGCGATCAAAACCGTTCAGAAAAATTTGATTGAGGGTGCAATCCTCGTCATTGTTATTTTATTTCTCTTTCTAGGTAATTTCCGTGCTGCGCTGATCACGGCTTGCGTTATTCCACTGTCAATGCTGTTTACCTTGACGGGAATGGCAGAGCAGAAGATTAGTGCAAATCTGATGAGTTTAGGGGCACTGGACTTCGGTATTATTATTGATGGTGCAGTGGTTATTGTAGAAAACTGTATCCGTCGGCTAGCAGAAGCTCAGAAGCTGAAAGGTGGTTTACTTAGCCGTTCTGAAAGATTTAAAGAAGTCTTCTTGGCTGCAAAACAGGCGCGTCGTCCTCTGATTTTTGGACAGTTAATTATTTTGGTGGTTTATCTACCTATCTTTACCCTGACGGGTGTAGAAGCCAAACTTTTCCATCCTATGGCAATGACTGTTGTACTGGCTTTAATTGGGGCCATGATTTTATCTGTCACTTTTGTGCCAGCCGCAGTTGCCCTATTTGTCACTGGAGAAGTCAAGGAAACCGAAAGTCGCTGGATGCATTGGCTTAAAACCAAATATGAACTGCTTTTAGATAAAGCCTATGAGCTTCGTTTATTTGTGACTATTGTGGCTGCCTGTATTTTAGTGCTTACGGGCGTGCTAGCCACTCAAACAGGTAGCGAGTTTGCACCTCAACTGGGTGAAGGTGATTTTGCTGTTCAGCAAATGCGTTCCCCAAGTACAGGGTTAGAACAGTCACTGAGAATGCAGGAAAATACTGAAAAGTTACTGTTGAAAGAATTTCCTGAAATTAAAGCGATCTTTGCTCGTACCGGTACAGCAGAAGTGGCCACAGATGTTATGCCACCCAACATTTCAGATGGCGTGGTACTGTTAAAACCTCATGATGAATGGCCTGATCCAAAACAAACGATTGATGAGCTTCGCCAAAGAATGATTACTTTCTTAGCGACATTGCCGGGAAATAACAGTGAGTTCTCGCAACCCATTGAACTGCGCTTTAACGAGTTAATTTCAGGGGTGCGAAGTGATGTGGGTGTCAAATTATTTGGTGATGACATGGAGATTCTAAATCGCGAAGCGAATAAAATTTCTCAAAAAATTAACTCAATTTCAGGCGCGACAGCCGTTAATGTAGAACAGACCAGTGGCTTACCCTTGTTGAATGTAGAGGTGGATAAGTCCAGAGCTGCACAATATGGCTTGTCGGTAAGAGCAATTCAGGATCTGGTAGCTACAAGTGTCGGTGGCCAGAATGTTGGAACAATTTTACAGGGAGACAAGCGTTTTGATTTTGTCATCCGTCTAGATGAATCCCAGCGTAGTCCTGAACAGTTAGCGGTACTTCCTATTCAATTGCCGAATGGTGGTTTAGTCCAACTGCAAGATGTGGCACGCGTTGAAAATATCCTGGGTATTAATCAGGTCAGCCGTGAAAATGGTAAACGTCGAGTGGTTATTACTGCAAATGTAGAAGGACGTGATTTAGGCTCATTCGTAACAGAGCTTCAGAGCACGTTATCCAAACAGGAATTACCAAGCGGTTATTGGATAGATTATGGCGGTCAATTTCAAAATCTGATGTCTGCAAAAGCGCGTATGCAATTGGTGGTTCCGCTCGCATTGTTGACGATCTTTATTTTATTGATGGCTGTATTCCATAATATCAAAGAAAGCTTACTGGTCTTTAGTGGTGTACCGTTTGCCTTATGTGGAGGCTTAATCGCGTTGTGGTTGCGTGACATTCCATTATCCATGTCAGCAGGGGTTGGCTTCATTGCACTATCGGGGGTGGCTGTACTGAATGGCTTAGTCATGCTCACCTTTATCAAAGAGTTGCGACAACAATATGACCTTTATTATGCAACGTGGCAGGGTGCAATTTTGCGTCTTAGACCTGTGCTGATGACCGCTTGTGTGGCGTCCCTTGGGTTTGTCCCGATGGCTTTGGCAACCGGAACTGGGGCAGAAGTACAGAGACCTTTAGCAACAGTGGTTATTGGAGGAATTATCTCCTCTACCCTGCTTACATTGGTTTTATTGCCCGTACTGTACCGCTGGATGAATGAAAAGAAAGTTTCTTAATCCAATAGATTAGTCGATTTACAGCAGAGATATTGGCTGTTATCCAATATCTCTGCTCATCATAAATAGAATAAGGAAAATATTTTATGTCAGAACATCATGATCATAGCCATGCGGTTGTTACTGAAGAAAATAGTAAGAAGTTAATGGTTGCCTTAGGTTTAACGACTACTTTTTTAATAGTAGAAGTTGTCGCTGCTTTTATTACCCAAAGTTTGGCTTTGTTATCTGATGCAGCTCATATGTTTACTGATGTAGCCGCTTTAGCTATTGCTCTTGCCGCTATCAAAATTGGTAAAAAAGCCGCAGATGATAAAAGAACTTTTGGCTATCAGCGATTTGAAATTTTAGCGGCTCTGTTTAATGCGGTGATGCTTTTTGTGGTAGCAATATATATTGTATATGAAGCTTATCAACGTTTTACGAACCCTGCTGAAATTCAAAGTGTTGAAATGATGATTGTCGCGGTCATTGGTTTGGTCGTAAATTTGATTTCAATGAAAATCCTTTCTGCTAGTGCTGAAGGAAGTCTAAATATAAAAGGTGCATATTTAGAAGTTCTTAGTGATGCTCTAGGATCGATAGGCGTGATTATCGGAGGAATAGTTATTTATTTTACCCAGTGGATGTGGGTTGATACCGTAATCGCTGTGTTAATTGGCTTCTGGGTCTTACCTCGAACTTGGATTTTATTAAAACAAAGTATTAATATTCTGCTTGAAGGAGTTCCTGATGAGATTGATATTGAGTCGTTAAGAAATGATTTATTGAAGCTAGAGGGCGTTGAAGGGATTCATCAGTTGAAAGTCTGGGCTATATCCTCAAAAAATATTCATTTAACTGCTCATTTGGTTGCTCCGAATAGCAATACAGATCAACTCTATCAAAAGGCCTTAGAAGTTCTAAAACATAATCATAATATTACTGAAATTACGTTACAAATAGAAAGTAAGGAATGTAATACATTGGAACAGCATAAACATTAAAGTGCTGCTCTTTCTACATAATGGACAGATGACTAGGCTGATAAACCTTACCATTTTCCTGTATTACACTTCTATTTATCACACGCACTTTAAACACCATCCTGAGACATTTTAAAATTACAAGAATGTAATTTATGAGTCCTCTGGGTGTTAATTCTTTAAAGTTAGAATATCTAACAAGTATTAAATGAGAGTAAATAAACATGCTATTCAAAAATAAATTTTGTACTAAATTACTGTTAATTAGTGCATTCTTTAGTATCGCAAGTTTTAGTTATGCAGATGGCGGCTTGTTATTTCTTGAAAAGAATTTAAAAGCTTCTAAAGTTGAAAATTCTAAACAAAAACAAGTTAAAAATAATGAATCAAATGAATCAAATGAATCAAATGAATCAAATGAATAGTTGGGTTGCATAAATAAATCAATTAGACTTATTCATTCAGCAATATAATTCCTGAATGAATAAGTTTATAACTAAAACCTATCACACCATTAGTTGAACTACATATAATTATAATATTAAAAATAAAGTATTTTTTTTAATCCCATTTCAATGGGTCATCTTTATATATCTCAATTTATGTTGTAAACATACAATGTAATTTCTAAATAAAAATATCCAATTTTTTTAAATCACTTCAGGATATAAAGCTTTAGCTATGCCAAAGCCAATTAAACCTGCTATGGCTAAATATAGGGCTTTCATGTACCACATGCCCCAAAGTACAGTTATTTTATTTGCTGAAAACTTATGTACTGGCTGACTTAAAAAATTGGTTGTTTGGTTAAATGACTTTTCAGATGCTTCAAGAGCATAATAATTTAATGCGGGGAACAAGCAAGCAACCAATAAAATAGCGATTGCGGGAAACACAAATGCTTTAGGCAGACTAAATTTTATTGCGAATTATAAAGCCGCACCGGCACTGTTGCAAATAACCACGAATGGTAAGCTGAAGACTGTTTTAGCTAAAGGTGCAGCATATGAATCCTTTCCAT
>NZ_JALGQY010000054.1:0-8544 GCF_022809915.1 Acinetobacter lwoffii
TCTTGAATCTCCAAAGATTAAAGTTACGTTATCTTTAGAGGGACGTGCTGTCCATTATTTTGTCTAGGATCAAATATTTGGCTTGAACTCTGGACTTAGAGCCTGAAGATATCTTTTTCCATTTGTCTCAATAACTAATTTTTGAAAGTAGCATCATCACCGTAACGAACCATAATAATGTCATCAGATTGCATGTCTCCGTAATAAGCATCCAGATCAACTGGACTGCTCCCAGTATCCTAGACATAAGACAGCCTCATTTTGAAACTGTTTCCAATGGTTTTAGAGTCCTCATCTCAGATTTTATTCATAAAGCACATATATTTTATATTGCGAATATGCGTATATTCATATATAAAACTATGATTCATTGATAAGAGGGAAGCTCATGAATCAAATGCCAAAAGTCCAAATTTATCATAACCCGGCCTGTGGCACCTCACGCAATACGCTGGCGTTAATTCGCAATGCGGGAATTGAGCCGGAAGTGATCGAATATCTGCTTACGCCACCCTCGAAAGATCAGCTGGTCAACATGATTCGGGATGCCGGTTTGACGGTTCGTGAAGTGCTCCGTAAAAATGTCGATCCCTACACCGAGCTGAATCTGGATGATGCCGGCTGGAGCGATGAGAAACTGCTGGATACCATGCTGCAACATCCGATCCTGATCAATCGCCCGTTGGTGGTTACCGAGTTTGGAACCCGATTATGCCGTCCATCGGAAGTGGTACTGGATATTCTGCGTTTGCCACAATTAAAAGCCTTTGCCAAAGAAGACGGTGAAATCATCGTGGATGAACGGGGCAATCGGGTAAAATAAAGTGTCCCCCCATGCGAAAAAGCTTCAACTTGATTGGAGCTTTTTTATCTGAAAAACACATTGACGATGATCTATATCGGAAAAAGCGGGAAATTGTTCAAGCGAGCGCTTTCTGGTAGGCATATTCTGATCTGGATATCATTTTTGACAGGTCATCTTTACCATATATATGGATATGTGTATATTTGCATAAAAAATGGGAGCAATTATGGACCACGTTCAGTTTTTTAAATGTTTATCTGATGAAACACGTCTCAGTATTGTCCTGCTAATTGCACAAAACAAAGAGCAATGCGTCTGTGATCTGACCGATAAACTGCAGTTAAGCCAGCCGAAAATTTCACGTCATCTGGCCTTGTTACGTTCTTGTGGTTTACTCAACGATCGTCGGCAAAGCCAGTGGGTGTACTACAGCATTAATCAGCAATTGCCGGCCTGGTGTTTTGAAATTCTGGACGTGCTAAAAGCTAGTGAGGTTCCGGTTTTATTTGATTCTTCCGCTCTATCGATTCAGAGCCATTGCGAGTAAGTTTTCATGAAATTTTTGTTTTTATGTACGGGGAACAGTTGCCGCAGCATTCTCTCTGAAGTGTTGTTCAATAGCCGTGCGCCAGAAGGCTGGGTCGCTTACAGTGCCGGCAGCAAACCTTCCGGTCAGGTGCATCCCTTGACGCTTGAAACCCTGCACAATCTGGGCTTGTCGACTGAAGGCTTATCCAGCAAAAGCATTGATGCCTGTGAACAGTATCAGCCAGACGTGGTGATTACCGTCTGTGATGCGGCTGCACAGGAAGCGTGTCCTCTTTATCTTGGCGGAGCGATCAAGGCGCACTGGGGCCTGTCTGATCCGTCCCATTTAGAGGTGGATAAAGAAGAAAAAATGAAAGCCTTTATGAGCACTGTTGAACATATCAATCGTCGCTTGGATGCTTTGTTTAAACTTAACGTAAATGAGCTTTCTCGCTCGCAATTGATTGCAGCGATTAATCAAATTTCGAATGTTGAGTAAGTCACATGTCTGAAAAACGCATGTCCTTTTTAGATCGCAACCTGACGCTCTGGATTTTTATTGCCATGGCGTTAGGCATCGCCATAGGAAACTTTTTTCCTCAAGCATCGGTTGCTCTGGATCAATTCAGTATTAATTCAGTCAATATTCCAATCGCGATTGGTCTGATTCTGATGATGTATCCACCCCTGGCAAAAGTGGATTATGCGACCTTGCCGCAAGTGTTTAAGGATAAGAAAACCCTGACGCTATCTTTAATTCAAAACTGGTTGATTGCTCCGGTACTGATGTTTGCGTTGGCTGTGATTTTTTTGCATAGCTATCCAGAGTATATGACAGGCGTGATCCTGATTGGTTTAGCTCGATGTATCGCCATGGTACTGGTGTGGAATGGTCTGGCCTGTGGTGATAACCAATATGTTGCAGCATTGGTGGCGTTTAACAGTATTTTCCAGATTTTATTCTTCAGTACCTATGCCTGGTTATTCCTGACCTTCCTTCCGCCATATTTTGGTATTGAAGCTCAAGTGATCAATCTTAGCTTCTGGACCATTACCCATGCTGTTCTGGTTTATCTTGGAATTCCGTTCTTATTGGGTTTCTTAACGCGCTTAATTTTGGTGAAACAAAAAGGCGTAGAATGGTATCAAAACAAGTTCATTCCAAAAATCAGCCCGCTGAGTTTGATGGCTTTGCTGTTTACGATTTTGGCGATGTTTAGCTTAAAAGGAGGTGATGTCGTAAGTCTTCCACTGGAAGTTTTACGCATCGCGATTCCTTTAATCATTTACTTTGTGGCCATGTTCTTTATTAGCTTCTTTATGAGTAAATGGATGGGCAATGATTATCCAAAAACTGCTGCAATCTCATTTACTGCGGCTGGAAATAATTTTGAATTATCACTTGCAGTCGCTATTGCAACTTTTGGTATCGCTTCGCCAGTTGCTTTTACCACGATTATTGGGCCATTGGTTGAAGTACCTGTGTTAATTGCTTTAGTGAGTGTTTCACTGTGGCTAAGAAAGAAATATTTTAAAGAGGCTTGATCCGATGAACCTGCCTAACGTAGATCCAAATCTTATTGAACAACCCACCTTTGAAAAAGTCCAAGCCAAAGAACTAGCTCATCCTCCTCGGATTTTACTGCTCTATGGGTCTAATCGGGAACGTTCTTACAGTCGCCTTGCAGTTCTTGAAGCTGGTCGAATCCTTGAATATTTTGGGGCAGAAGTAAAAATCTTCCATCCGAAAGGGCTACCTTTACCGGAAGATGCTGATACTGAACATCCAAAAGTAAAAGAACTGCATGAGCTTCTGGCATGGGCTGAAGGTATGGTGTGGTGTTCACCGGAACGCCATGGTTCTATGAGTTCCATCTTTAAATCGCAGATTGACTGGATTCCTCTGGCAGGGGGTGCAATTCGTGCCACTCAGGGAAAAACCCTTGCCTTGATGCAAGTCAGTGGGGGATCACAGTCCTTTAATAGTCTGAACCAGATGCGTGTTTTGGGGCGTTGGATGCGGATGATCACGATTCCAAATCAGTCTTCAATTCCAAAAGCATTCCTGGAATTTGAAGAAGATGGACGAATGAAGCCATCAGCATTCTATGACCGGATTGTCGATGTGATGGAAGAACTGTATAAGTTTACTTTACTAACCCGTGGGCAAAGTGCTTATTTGACCAACCGTTATTCGGAACGCAAGGAATCGGCTGAAGAGCTTTCCAAACGGGTAAATCAGCGTAGTTTATAAATTCTAGGTGATCAGAGAGACTGAAAAGTATCTTGAGCAATGGAAGGCTAATTTAAACGCTTGAAAATTTTATGAAATACGCCCAGTCTGATAAGCAGGCTGGGTTTTTATTTGATGACAATAAAGAAGGGGGGAAATATTTTGGCTCAATTACAAGCTGAAGTTGATGTGATCATCATCGGTGGTGGACAGGCCGGTTTGTCCACGGCTTATTTCTTAAAGCGTAAGAACATTCCGTTTATCATCCTAGATGATCAGCCTCAGCCTGGAGGTGCCTGGCAGCATGCCTGGGAGTCCTTGCGCCTTTTCTCCCCGAATAGCTGGAGTTCGCTGTCAGGCTGGATGATGCCGGCGACCGAACAGACCTATCCGACCCGCAATGAGGTGATCGATTATTTGACCGCCTATGAGCAGCGCTATCACTTTCCTGTAGTTCGTCCGGTGCGTGTGGAACGCGTGGAAAGTAAGGGCCAGTATTTAGAGGTTTATGCCGGGGAACAATCCTGGAAAGCCAAAGCGGTGGTAAGCGCTACAGGGACATGGAGCCAACCATTTATTCCCGAGTATGCCGGCCGTGAGCATTTTCAGGGCGTACAACTGCATTCCGCAGATTATAAAAATGCTGAGTTATTTAAAACCAAGAAAGTCATGGTGGTGGGTGGCGGTAACTCTGGTGCACAAATCTTGGCAGAAGTATCTCAGGTGGCCGAAACGCTTTGGATCACCCAGACACCGCCGCAGTTTCTGGCAGATGATGTCGATGGCCGTGTCCTGTTCTTAAGGGCGACTGAGCGCCTGAAAGCCCAGCAGGAAGGTAGAAAGATTGAGCAGCCCATTGGGGGGTTGGGTGATATTGTCATGATTGATTCAGTTAAAGATGCACGTGAGCGAGGCATTTTGCAGAGCAGGCGTCCATTTTCAGCTTTTACAGAACATGGCGTGATTTGGGAAGATGGCAGCACAGCGCATGTGGATGTGGTGATCTGGTGTACAGGATTTAAGGCGGCGCTGAATCACCTCAGCAGCCTCGGAATTATCCAGCCGGACCAGACCATTGCGGTTCAGAATGGCCGCTCTGTTCAGGTACCAAATTTATGGCTGGTGGGCTATGGAGAATGGACCGGTGCTGCTTCGGCCACGCTGGTCGGGGTTTCCCGGACAGCTCGGGCAGTAGCGGAAGACATCGCTGCATTTTTGGCCTGAGAGGATTTGATCCTGATTCAGTCGAGTGGATTGAGTGAATAGTATCTGTCTGCAACGAGCGTCATACCCGATGGTCTGATGCTCGTGATGATACGCTTGCATTGACGTTCGAATTTAATCAGGTAACTTATGCCCACAATGTGGACAGAAGAAATATTTGTTTTTTTCCTGCTCGAGTTGTTCTTTCTTACGCTCATGAATAAGTTCTAACAGGATATCCTGCATTTGTTCTTTGCTCAGTCCGACTTCTTTACGTAAAATTTCAATTTTTTCTTGATCTTCAATTAAGTCAATTTCTGCATCATCGAGCAGTTCACGAAATCTTAATTCCAGTTTGTGCTTGCGCTGTCTCAGCTCATTGGCCAGACCATTTGCCAGAATACCCGCAGGAAGCGCTGCCAGACCCACCCCTAAAATAGTAATTAAAGCCCCTAGAAAGCGGCCTAAGGGGGTGATTGGTGTCACATCGCCATAGCCGACCGTGGTCAGTGTCACCACTGCCCACCACATGGATGCAGGGATGGAGCTAAAGACTTCTGGTTGAGCCTTATTTTCAACCACATATACTCCAGCCGCCGCGATGATGATCATGATCAGCAGGATAAAAATAACCGCCTGAAATGAGCCCTTTTCGCGCTTGATCACCCGCAATAAAATCTGCAGGGAGACGAAATAACGGGTTAATTTGAGTAATCTGAATAATCGAAGGATTCGCAGGAAGCGTAAATCGAGATGCACAAAGAAGTTAATATAGGCCGGGAGAATCGCCAACAGGTCAATGATGGCACCGCCACTACGGATCCATAACCATCGGTTTTTCCATGCACCTTCAAAGGGGTCTTTTTCCGCAATGGCCCAAAATCTTAATAAATATTCCAGGGTAAAAATAAAGATCGAGAATAATTCAAAGGCATCAAACAGCAGCTGATAGGATTGATAGAGGTCATTGATTGATTCAAGTAAAACGGCAGCAGTATTCCCAATAATCAATATAATCAGAAATATATTGATGACGCGACTTAAGATGCTTTCGTGTTCTTCATTATGCAAATTGTCATAAATAAATCTGCGAAGCTTATACCAGGCCTTGAATTCCATAACAGTGCATTACGGTGCGATAAGATGCTTTGAGTTTAGCGCAAGCCCGGCCATCGAAAGGAAATTTTTAAAAAATTAATCAGAACTGTGGGGTGGTGATTATCCTGGATTTTTAGGGCTAAAGCGAGTGTGCACGACTCTAAAATCCCCAAAGCATTCTGGTAAATCTCACTACGGAATACTTGAACGATACCGATACAATACTGCTTCAACAAATACCCTGTTGTCTTTGGCAGTTACTCAAACAGTACTTGCTCGTCCGGGCAACAGATCCTTAATCTGTTCCCACTGATCATCTCTTAATGCATAGCGTTTAGTCATGAAAAAATAATGAGGACAGATTAGATTTTCTTAAGCTAATTGGTGACAGGCCTAGTTGCATCAAGTGATCTTTTTTCTCTGGCATTTTTGTTTTCATAGAGGGGTCTTATTATTTTTATACCTGTTTCTATGCTAAAAATTAAAAGTGCGTTGTGATCGCCTGATCATAAACTTGAGAATACAGAGAAGGTTTTTGTTGAAGAAAAAGTTATTTGTATAAACAAAGGAAGTGATTTGAATTGGTGATATCTTTATTGGATGTTGAAAAGTAAGAATTTTTATTTCAAAAAATCTCTAGGGTTTTCGATTGTATTGAATTGATTTCAATGCGAAGCCCATAGGGCTGTCGGGCATTGAAAGAGAGCTGATAGCCATACTGTTTTAACAGGTTAGCGGTCAATGCCAGTCCTAAACCATGGCCGTGCTGCTGAGCAGATTTGCGCCAGAAGCGTTGTCCTAAATGTTGGATATCCTGTGCTGTCAGTTGCTGTCCATCATCTTCAATCACTAGGCAACCAGACTGCATGGAAATCCAGATATGGGCAGCCTGTGCATGCAGCAGGGCATTTTCAAGCAGATTTTTCAGTACGGTATACAGCACAAATTCAGGCAGCTGAATTTCGCCCAAGTTGTCCCAGTTTACTTGTATTTTTTTGTTCATTTCTGGATAGCGTGTACCTAAGTCTGCAAGAACTTTCTCAAGTGTGGGGCGAAGCCAGATGGCCTCAGGCATTGCCTGGATACTGTTTTCTGATTGGGTCAGCAATAAAAGCTGCTCGAGTAACAGCGTATAACGCCGGATACTCTCATTGGCCTGCTGCAAACTATGCTGAATGGATTCAGGCAGGTGCTGCTGCTGACCGATCAGCTGGGCCAGTTGTACATGGGTTTTAATTGCAGTCAGGGGACTGCGTAATTCATGTGCAGCATAGGCACTAAAGGCTTTCTCCTGTTGCAGACTGTCATTGAGTTTTTGAATCAACTGCGTGGAATTGTTGACAAAAGGCTGTACTTCTTGGGGAATACTTGCAGGCTTGAGCTGCATTAAAAAATCTGCCACCTCTGAATAGCTAAGGTTTTTCTGGTTCAGGTATTGACTGAGCTGATCCAAAGACCGGAACTGTCTGCGGATAATAAAGATGATCAGGGCAATACAGATCAGCAGTGAGAAGACCAAGGGAATCAGTACGGACTGCAGAATCTGCTGTAGTAAGGTATCCCTCAAGAACATACGTTCTGCTGCCACCACCTGAATATCGCCACGACGCAGAACATAACTGCGCCATTCCGTATCACCCTGTTGCCAAGTGCTGAATCCTTCTGGTCGCTGGCTTAAATTTTGGGGAGCACCGCGTGTTTTGGCGATCACCTGATTGCCTAACGAGAGGTCAGAGCTAAAAAGAGAGACTTCACAGACAATTAACTGGTTTGCATCATCATTCTTGGCTAATTTGGATAAGGTTGCATCCCCCAGACTATCCAGCGGTAACTGCTGAATCAGCCGCGCAACCATTTGCGCAGATGCCGATAAGCGTTGATCCAGCGTGTCTTGTAAACGCTGTTTAAGGTCAATATACAGCCATGAAAATACCGCACTCCACAGCACAATAAACACGGCCAAAAGACTCATGACCAGACGCCATTTCAAGCTGTGACTAAACATGACGATGCTCAAACGGTTTGAAAATATATCCCACACCGCGAACGGTTTGAATCAAGTCTGGATGCAGTTTTTGTCTCAGGTGATAAATGTGTACATTCAGGGCATTGCTCTCGATAGCGTCCTGAAAACCATAGAGCTTATCAATAAGCTGTTCATTTTTCAGGATCTGATTGGGGTGGCTCATCAGGGTTTCCAGCAGGCTGAATTTACGGCGAGATAAATTCACGGCCTGGTCTTGATAGGTCACAGTCTGGATATCCCGGTTTAGAACCAGTTCATCAAATTGCAGGGTATTCGAGGCAAAGCCGCGGTGGCGACGGGTGAGGGCATGAATCCGGGCAATCAGCTCCTCCAGTTCAAAGGGTTTGGTCAGGTAGTCATCGGCACCAGCATTCAGGGCCTGGACACACTGATCGGTCCGTAGCCGCGCCGTCAATACCAGTACCGGGAGATCAATCTGGTCGCGTCGCCAGCTATGCAACAACTCCAGGCCATCCTGACCCGGCAGGCCTAAATCCAGTAAACACAAATCGACTGCACTATGCCGGATAAAATAATCTACAGCACGTGCGTGACTGACATGCTCCACTGAAAAATTCAGATAGTTCAGAGCAGCACAAATGCTCTGTGCGATATAGGGATCATCCTCAACCAATACAATAAACATAGAAC
>NZ_JALGQY010000073.1:0-2252 GCF_022809915.1 Acinetobacter lwoffii
ATCTTGAACTGGATGATATTTTTACCTGGCAGGAACCGCGTAAGGTCACCAAGAATCTGACCCTGACCTATGACAAATGTATTTATCTGCTTGAACCGATAGAGCTGAATCATAAGCTTGTTGGGCAATATATTTCATTTCTGGAGTACCCGGATGGGACTGTGGCCCTCATGCACGAGGGACGAAAGCTCAACTACAGCATTTTCAATAAATTAGCTGGGCTACAGCAGAATGAGATCGTTGAGAATAAACGGTTAGGTACAGTTCTGGCACATATTCAGCAACAGCATGAAGAGTTGGAAAAACAGAATAAACGTTCCCGTCTCAAGAAAAGTATGCCGAGTCGTAAAGCTCAGAAAGCTGTTATTGAACAAAGAAAGTTAAATCCTGTGCTTGACTCTTGTGGTTAAAAACAGGACATTTTAAATGGTTTATCGCATAGACATTTTAATTGGTGAATAACAACACTTGTATATTAATATAAATATCAACAACTTAAAAATTTAGTCATGGCTAAAAAATCAGCAAAAAGTCGACTTTGAAACAAGTCGGCTTTTTTATGATCATTTTTGATAGTTCTTGCCAATAAATTTGTTTAAAAAGTAATCAATTTTAGCATTTTTCAAATTTTATCAATGCCTCAATGTCCAAAATTATCCACATTTTTTGTGGATAAAATTTAGGCTATTTTGTACGCCTGGGCTTACGTAAATTCCGGTTCTTTACGGCTGTCCAGGAGAGGTGAATTTTCCTATGATGAAGCCATAGAGAACAGGATGTTCCAAACAACAAGAATAAGAAAGATCGCACCAGGAACGTGAGGTAAGACAGGAGTCATACTTAGCAACCCAATATGAAAAACCCCGGCAGGATGCCGGGGTTTTTTATTGCTTAGAATATCTATAACTGGGTATTGATCTGATAGCGTGTATTACGTCCACCACCTTCTAATTTAACGATACATTCTTTCTCAAGTAAGTCTGATAAGTGGCGAGTAGCCGTTGCCTTACTGACTTTAGCAACCTTTTGATATTGCGAAGCACTAATACCATGTTCAAAGCCATTTTCGCCACCGTCTAATAAACGATTTAGAACTTTACGTTGTTCTTCACCCAGGGCTAAATTTGAATATTTATGCCAAAATTGACTTTTAAACAATGTTCGACTGATCTGCGCTAAGGTTTTTTCAAGGCTTTCATTCAACGTGTCTAGAAACCAAATCAGCCAATCTGTGATATCAGAATCATTTTTTTGAGTTTGTTCTAATATCTCATAGTAACTTTTACGTTTATTTAATATCGCAGTAGACATTGCATACAAACGGATACTTTGCTCATCCATTTGAGCTAGAGCAAGGTCTGTAAGTATACGTGTAATACGGCCATTACCATCATCAAAAGGATGTAGGGTAACAAACCATAAATGGGTAATGCCTGCACGTAACAGAGGATCAAGCAATGAATCATTCAGACTCTGATTAAACCACGCTATGAAGGTATGTAAGCGTTCTTCTAAGCCTTCTCTTGACGGTGCTTCAAAATGTACTTTAGGGTAATCCAATCGACCTGAAACGATCTGCATAGGCTCTGATCCCCTCAGTTGACCAATGCGTAAACGTTGCATTGTCCAGTCGGGGTCATTGAAAAGCCAACGATGCCATTGCATGAGGCGCTCAACAGTCAGTGGTTGCTTAACATCGTTCAGCGCATCCAGCATGATATTGGCTAAACCTTCTGATCGATCTGAGCTTGGATAAGGCTGTTCAAGAGTGACACCCAAGCGTTGGGCTAAAGATGATCGCAATGAAAAAACATTGAGGGTTTCATTTTCAATTGCTGATGAAGCAACGAGATTGGCAAGTAGAGTATCTAGAGTGAATTGTTCTTTCGCTAAATCATGCTGACTTTGTCCAAGAAGAATTCCTATTTTTTGATATATCTGTCTGGTTTTAGGTAAGATAGTTGAATCTTGCCATGTGAAATTTGTCCAGTTTTCTGCTTGCCAAATCCATTTCTGCATTTTCAATCTCTCTCATCTAAAATCTAAGATGAGTTAAATATAGCACAAATTCGACTCATATTGTGAGCCGAATATGTACTGTTAATTAGCTCATTATTTATCGAGAACATTTCTACTTTGGGCTTACAAATGCTGTTATTCACCAATTAAAATGTTTATGCGATAAACCATTTAAAATGTCCTGTTTTTAACCACAAGAGTCAAGCACAGGATTTAACTTTCTTTGTTCAATA